>JBAPTW010000330.1:0-8339 GCA_049282355.1 Gammaproteobacteria bacterium
CGGCCTCGCTTGAAGCACTCAAGCTTGCCGGTGCCTCCAATCTAGCGGACAAGATCCTGATTGACGTCGCCAATCCACTGGACTTCTCCAAGGGCATGCCGCCGACGCTCTTCGTCTTCGGCGAGGACTCGCTTGCCGAGCGCATCCAGCGGGAATTTCCGACCACCCATGTGGTCAAGACGCTCAACACCATCAACTGCCTGGTGATGGTTGAGCCCTCTCGTGTGCCGGGTGAACATGACGTATTCATGTCGGGCAACGACGCCGACGCTAAAGCCCAGGTGACGAAGCTCCTGAAAGAGGGTTTCGGCTGGAAAAGCGTGGTGGATCTGGGGGATATTTCCACCGCCCGCGGCACTGAGGCCTATCTGATGCTGTGGGTGCGTTTCTGGCAAGCCACGGGTACAGGCGACCTCAACATTCACCTCGTCAAGGCCTGAACGATGGCGGCAGTGAAAAATTGCCTATGAAAGCCATGCTAATTTTCAACTACGGCGCGCCCGAAGTTTTCACGCCGGGTGAGATCGATACCCCACAGCCACGGCGAGGGGAGGTGTTGGTGCGGGTGCGCGCGTCGAGCGTCAATCCAGTCGATGCCGCCATTCGCTCCGGCATGCTCAAGAGTTTTGTCCGCCTGCGCTTGCCCGCCGTGCTAGGCGTCGATGTCGCCGGCGAAGTTGCCGGCCTAGGTGAGGGCGTGAGACGCTTCGCCCTCGGCGATCGCGTTTACGCATTCACCGGTATCCGACACGGCGGTGGGTACGGCGAGTATGCTGCCATCCCTGAGCGTGCCCTCGCCCTCATTCCTAAGGCCCTTGACTGGGTGCAAGCCGGCACCGTCCCCGGTGTCGGTGCGACTGCCTATGAGGCCTTCACTGAGCAGGCGCCGCTCAAACCCGGTATGCGTGTGTTCATCAATGGCGCCGCGGGCGGTGTGGGGACCTATGCGGTGCAGGTGGCCAAGGCGCTCGGTGCCGAAATCACCGCTACTTGCAGCGGGGCAAAAGCCGATCTGGTGCGAGATTTAGGGGCCGATCGGGTCATCGATTACACCAAAGAAGACCCTTTCGCCGCGGCTGAGTCATTCTATGATGTCGTGCTCAATGCGGTGCGCGGTGCCCCGCTCGCGCGCCTGCGCCCGTTATTGCGTCAGAGCGGTTCGCTGGTCACCATCACCGCGGACCACCCCGGCCAGATCTTGACCAGTTGGCTACGCAACCTGTTCTCGTCGCGCCGCACGATTCCCTTCTTTGTCAAGACCTCGGGGGCGCTGCTGGAGGGGCTTGGGCGGTTCATTGAGGAGGGCAAGGTTCGACCCATGGTGGAGAGGACCTACACTTGGCAGGAGCTCGCCGCAGCGCACCGACACGTCGAAACCGGGCGGGTCACGGGAAAGCTTGCTGTTCTGTCGCCTACGGCCTAAGGCGTGTTATCACTCGTGCCAAGGGGATCGATCATGAAACAACGAATTGCTGTCGTGACCGGAGCTAACCGCGGTCTCGGTTTGCAGACTGCGCGCGAGCTCGCCATGCGCGGCTATCGGGCCGTGCTCGGCAGCCGTGACATGGCCAAGGCAGATGCCGCTGCAGCTGACTTACGAGCGGCGGGTTTGGAGGTCCACGCGACGCTGCTCGACGTGAGATCGGATGCCATTGTTGAAACCTTTGTTTCTGCCGTGAAAGACGAGCACGGCCGTATCGACGTGCTGGTGAATAACGCTGGAAGTATTGTCGAAGCCGATTTGGGCCATGGTGCACCACCGTCTACGAGCGATGTTCCCGCCGAGATGATCTTGCGTGCCTTTGATAATAATGCGGTTGGCGCCTATCGGCTCTGTCGGTCGGTACTGCCGCTGATGAACGCCGCCGGATACGGACGTATCGTGAACGTCTCCTCGGGTATGGGTGCGTTGAATGAGATGGTTGACGGCTGGCCGGCCTATCGTATTTCCAAGGCAGCGCTCAATGCCGTGACGCGCATTTTCGCTGCCGAGGCGGGTTCGGGGGTCAAAATCAACAGCGTGTGTCCGGGCTGGGTGCGCACTGACATGGGTGGAGCAAATGCGCCTCGCGACATTGAGGAAGGCGCGGCTGGGATCGTATGGGCCGCGACGCTCCCGGACGACGGTCCCAGCGGAGGGTTCTTTCGTGATCGGCAGTCGATTGCCTGGTAGCGGAGGAGTTTGCCGGCTAACGATTTCGGTGGAAACTGAGGCTTCACGGATTCCGGCATCGTCAACTTGACGGCAGGGTAGGCTTCCAATGCATCATCGGAGGATGAGACGGCACACGAAACCATCATACGTTCTTATGTGAGCATGCGGTCAGGGGCCATGGACAAATTTGACGAGTATAAATTTTTTGCCCAGAGTACACAGCACCTCTCGGAGCGACGCCATGCGGCCACGCAAATCTTTCTGTCGGTTAACACAGCGATATTCATACTGGTAGCTT
The DNA here is from genome assembly GCA_049282355.1 of Gammaproteobacteria bacterium. Lineage (GTDB taxonomy): Bacteria > Pseudomonadota > Gammaproteobacteria > HK1 > HK1 > JAGTVB01. Next base: position 2,454 of record JBAPTW010000330.1, read on the forward strand.
TCCGCCTCAAGATTGCCGATCTTGAAGGTTGGATTCTAGTCATCTCCACGCTTCCGCTGTTTCTCGTCGGGGTACTCGTTTGCCTAGTCTGGCACCAGCTCATCAAGCATTACAAATCCCTTATCGGTTGGCGCTACCAGCAGTTAATGGAGATGGAGCGAGCAATGCCCGAGAGCCACCAGATGTACGTAAAGGAGTGGCAAGCGTTTTTTCGACCTCAGGACGAAAGGGAAAAGTTCGGATTTTCGTGGCTCGAGGTGTGGCTGCCGCGCCTGTTCATCGTTTTGTACGTTTTTAGCAGTATTGGACTCCTGTTCGTGTAAGCGTTGTGCCGCGTGCGAAGAGGCTCGGTTCAGAGCCGCTCACCGCGCTATTGTCAATCTGTTCCATCCGCGTCGCCATCGGAAAAAAGCAAGCGCTTACCGCACCGTGCGAGACCAGGCTTCAAAACGCGGCAGCAGGGAACGTGGGTCCCTTTACCCCACGTCGTTGCGGGGCTCTTCTTAGCAAGCGTGGTCGAGGCAACACCCCGTATCCATAGCCAGCAAGAGCAACGCTACCGGCCGACCGATCTGGCTTGTGTTCGGCCATGGGAATCTCCTCCTACGTTTGTGGAGACAGAGACGGGTTTAGCATAGGCACTGCGCGGCAGAAATCCCTATAAACCCGTAAGTGAGGACGCCTAAGGACGCGCGCTCCCCTATTTTTCTCCGGACAGCTTGCGCTCCGCGAGCTCTGCATCGATCTCCGCTTCCGCTGCCAACCAATCTTCGGCCGGATCGCCGCTCACAAAACCGCGCTTCTCGGCGCGGTAATAGGCTGCGTCCGCGATTCTGTTCCAGCGTTCTTCCGGCGTGATATGTTGTGCCTTCTCAACCTTTTTCGCAGAAAGGGCCTTCTTCTCAAGAGTTGTCTTTTGTGGGCGCATTTCTAAGCTTCGGCCTTTGGGTTTTTCAGCCATGAAGTCCTCCAGTCTCTCTCAGGGGCGACGTCCGTCGATACAAGCAGGCAATAGATCTTAGTATAGACGCCGCTCATATGCATTGCGGAGGTGGTGAGAGAACGAAAACGATGAATTTCAGGCATAAGGTGACCTGACTCCTGCCGGGTGGGCGCTGCGCATGATCTTGATCTTGGTCATGGCTCGATGCAAGGATGCGTGTATCATTTGCGGTGGGCCTGGCGCATCGTTTGAGTGCCTTACAACACAATAACGGGCCTAACTGAGCCAAGGGATGGCTCAACTCTTTCCGGGCGTCAGTGCCTACCACCACCGGTGGTGGGAGTGCGACTCCTAAGCCTTCTCGACTTACCCCATCGAGCAATGCTCACGATGGGGATTTTCTGCCGCGCGGTACCCACCCCTTTGCCGCACCCAACCTCGTGGCGATCCAAGTCAATGAACCCCGCCGTGCAAGGTTTTGCCGGACTATACTTCTTACAGATGATCCGGATCTTGTACGGAGATTCCGGAAATGGTTTCACAGGGCAAGATCTACCGTGGCCGGTGGGTGCGCTGGGGGCCGATGGTGGAGGTGGACGGCCAACCGCTTCCCCCGCGCTATGACTTGAGAGACTACTCGCAGATATTTCGCAAACAAGCTGCGGGAAGTATGTTTTCTTGGGGCGATGCCAGTCCCGCGAGTGCGCAATTGGCACTGGCACTTCTGGCGGATTGCCTGGGTGATGATGCAAAGGCGCTGACGCTTCACCTGGTGTTTCGCGTGCGCTTTCTTGAGCGCCTCCCGAAAAGCGGGTGGCGGCTGACGGAAGCGCAGTTGCAGGCAATGATGGCGGATCTCGAGCAGGGATTTTTAGATACGTAACGGGTGCTTCAAGCCGAGATTGCCAAAAGTTTCTTTTCCTACACCGCATACGTTTCCGTGTGTTCATGAAGAGCGTTATACAGCTTGATTTTCATCCCGCTTCTTTCTCCTCCTTGTGACCCGCCGGGCGGGTATATACCAAAGTGTGAAGATAATGTGAAAATAGTGACAGTGTTTCCCTGGGGAAGACCCGCCGAGCAGGAGTGCATAAGATCCGGGGGAGATGCCGCCATCGGGAGGGCGAGGAAGGCCAGGCGACACTGGCCGGCGTGTCGTGTGTCAACGGAAAAACAGATGTTTTCCGACAGACTGGGGCTAGCAATTCAGGCTAACGTGGGTTATATCTTAATATAACTTAACTCGATGGAGGCGCACCATGCATACAACCAATCTGCGAAAGGTCGGTGGCTCAATTATGCTGGCCGTACCGCCCGCCATCCTTGACCTGCTGCACTTGCACGCCGGCGCCACGGTCGGTCTGGCCGTCGATCACGGCCGCTTGGTGGTCGAACCTATGCCGCGGCCGCGCTACAGCCTGGACGAGTTGTTGGCTCAATGCGACGCATCAGCCGAGGTCAGCGCGGAAGATCGTGCTTGGCTCGATAGCCAGCCGGTGGGTAGCGAGTTGCTGTAATGGAGCGTGGCGATATTTACCTAGTCTCGCTGGACCCGACTTCAAGCCATGAACAACAAGGGACGCGGCCAGTCCTGGTTGTGTCCCCGTCTGCCTTTAACCGATTGACGAAAACGCCGGTCGTGCTACCAATCACTCGTGGGGGCAACTTCGCCCGCACGGCCGGCTTTGCCGTGTCGCTGCTGGGGGCGGAAACGAACACAATGGGCGTTGTCCGGTGTGACCAACCCCGCACCATCGATCTGGTCTCGCGCAACGCCCGCAAGCTGGAAAGTGTGCCACCAGCGATCATTGATGAAGTGCTGGCGAGGCTCGCCCCGATCTTCGAGTAAGTAAGGGAAGGAAGGTATGGCGATCAGTATCACCAAGTCATCGAGCGATGAATTTGCCGGGCGGAAGGCGGCTGAGATCGACCGGGAGCGCTAGTTTATCAGTCGGGTACTGGACGCCTGCGCCCTCATCGCCTTCCTGCGGGGCGAGCCGGGGTCGGAAATCGTGGCGCAACATTTCACAACCTGTGCGAGGTCTACTACGACTGCATCCGCGTGGACGGCGAAGAAAGGGCCGAGGCTCTGGTCTGCGACCTGATGGATATCGGTTTGACCGGTCGCACCGATATCGACGAGGATTTCTGGAAGGATGTTGGCCGAATCAAGACCAGTATCGCGCGCATTTCGCTTGCGGACTGTTTCGCCATCGCCTTGGCGATGCGCCTTTCAGGACTGATCCACGCGTAATTCCCTCAAGCCGACCAACGGGTTGCTAGCCAGGATGACTCGCGAGAACGGCCACTCGTGACCTCCTTTGGCAGGTCAACTGGCAGGCTCATTGAGCATTTTTTGATCGTGCAGATCAATAACTCTTGCGGCACGAGCGTGGTTTGGCCGTGCGCTTCACGACGAAATTCTGCGCCGATTCCATTCCCCCCAATGCCAGTCAAAACGATATCTTGCGCGAGAGCCTTCAGGCCTTCTTGACGATGTTGTATCGTTTGACGGGTTACCCCTGCGTGCGGGCGCTTCCACGCGGTATCTGCCCCATAACACTATCCCGCCGTAGACGGACGGGGCCATCGCGCGGTGCTCAACCGGAGCGTAGTGCCTAGAGAATTATCGGCTATGAAAACTACGAGGTACTTTGAAGTGATACGGCGCCGGCCGGATCGTGCAGGGATCAGGGATGAATGGATCAAACGCGCTATCGACTCTCCAGAGCGCGAGCAGGTTCAGAAAGACGGCCGCATTCGCCGGTGGGCTAAGATCGAGGAAGTAGGAATTGGCAAGTACTTGCGGGTGGTGCTTTTGCCGGATCGAGAGACCGTTCATAACGCATTCTTCGACCGAGGATACAAGCCATGAAGATTAAGTACTTTGAAGACACCGACACACTGTATATCGAATTCCGAGAAAGTGATGTGGCTGAGTCGAAAGACCTTGATGAGAACACCACGCTCGACGTTGATTCCGGTGGCAACGTATGCGCCATCACCTTCGAGCATGCGAGCGAGCGGACGGATGTGCGCCATTTGACGGTCGAAGGCATAGCGGCATAACGAGCCCATGCAGCCGACGCTCATGGCTCGTACGGCTGATGCGTAACTTTATCGCGCCAAGCAGAGCTTCGCGCATCTTGCGGGGATAAAAATCCTGGTCGCGTAACGGTTAGCCACCCACTCGCATCGGATCTTGGGTCTTTTCTTCTGGTAGCGACCACCCCGTCCGGGGTGCGTTGGTCAATCTTTAGTTCGGTCGCGTCGTCGGGATTGTTCACCATCGCTGCCGTGTGGCGCTGGACGAATGTCTTTCGCCTGTGGCCTTTCGACGCGACGTCCATAACGTCGCGGTTTCCTGGAGTGGTCTTCCTTGACACCCCTGACGGGTTACACTGGGTGCGTCGGAACTGTATTGTAGGAGTTGCACGATGGGGACAATTTCAGTACGTGTTGCGCCTCCCGACAGGGAATCCGGGGGCTCGGTGCTAGCGGGCGAGGAAAGGGAGCGCTTTCCCTGTTTGGAAGCGAAGGGGTGGTCGCGCTGCCGACGGAGAAATTGGCCGCCTCCCTGCAAGTGATCGCCGGAGAGCTAAGCCGGCTATTTCAGGATCTCAACCGTGTTGCCGGGTTCGAGCTGAAGCAACCAGCAGTTCATTGGTTTCCCGACGAACTTGCTCAGCGCGTTGTTCCATCGCCTTGTGGAGCCCGGCGCGCCTGCCTTGAATTCGCGCCAGCATCAGAAAGTTATACGCGAATTTGTCAAACTCTCTCTTGGTGATGGATAGCTCGAGCTCCCCCTCTTCTCACCTATCAAGCGTAGGCGGGTCTTGTACACGCCCAAGTAACCAATCTAAGAACCTAGACACCTCCCCCATATAAAGCCGCTCGAGATCGACCAACTTATCCGATTCGTAATTCAGCGGCCGCTGGTCTAGCTCGCGCTTGAGATCACGGCGAAATCTATCGATCCAAAAAAGCGACCTCAGTGATGTTCTGCGCTGAGTCATCGGCCAAAGATCCGCTCATTCATGCGCGCCACCACACCGGCCGCGTTTGATATCCGACTCGATGCGGTTCGCCCAATCCTTGGCGTCGGTCTTGCGATGAAAGCTCGCCGCGCGGTATTGCCCTTGGACCCGCACCCGAACGCGATAGGTGATGTCACCGTCTCGGCCAACGCGTTTTTGGATGGTGGCCATGTGTTGGCTTAGCCGGTAGGGTGTTGAATGGGAGTGGACCAAATTTGGACCATTTTCCAAATCCTCCCGCGAGGTGTCTTGCTAACTTATTGCTTTTATTGGTGGGCCGTGCAGGAGTCGAACCTGCGACCAGCGGATTAAAAGTCCCCACCAAGCAACATAAGTTATTGTTTATATTGGGGCGCCCGTTGCTTTGACGTCACTACGGAACATAACTAATCAGCACTAATTCACGCGTAATTCGCGCAAGGCGACCATCGGATTAAGAGCCAGGGTTACTTCGCGAGAATGGAACCGATTGTTGATTCTCAAACAATCTGAGCAGACACAATGTGGCTGAGCAGAAGGAAATTCCTTATTTACTCGATCTTCAAGTTAGCTAATTAGTCCCTTACCCTGAAATCTTGTGCAAGATGCTCAGAACTTTATTGAACGGCCTGTGCGAGGGCAGGCGTCATCACGGTTTCCCGTAGGACCAACGTCGTGGCGACGACACGGCGACCGAGTTTGGTCAGATAGTATAGTGCCACTAATTATTATCCGGACATATTTTTTAGGCATCTGCTGTTGCCGCATATCGCGTATCCGGAAGTCGAAAATAGGTCCGAATTCTTTCTGCTTTGAGCTGCAACGATTTTAGGGCGGAACGAAGTCGTTTTTTCAGGTCGATTTTATTCTTAACCGGTTGTTTCCCAATCTGGCGATGCTTAATTTCGTTCCAAACTTGCTCATCCG
>JBAPTW010000331.1:0-2569 GCA_049282355.1 Gammaproteobacteria bacterium
TTGCTCGCTGATACGTATTCCACCCTGCCGCGCCATGAGTTCGCCAGGGTCAGTGAGCTCCTCCAGGCTCAGTTGCTGCAACCCATTAATGTCACACCCCTTCAACCACAGTTAGGCGCTGCAAATCTTAAGATCTTACAGGGCACGGGCCCGGCCGAGCCAGGCTTTAGCGAATTCAATCCGCTGTTCATCCGGAACGGAGCTCACTTGCAGGCAGGCGCTGTAGTCGCAAATAACGCCACCTGGGGCAACAACGTCATTATATCTGGCGTTCGCAACAAACTCTCCGGTAGCCTCGGCCAATTTCACTTTGAAACTAATGGCATTCGAGAAAACAATGATCAACGACAAGATATTTACAACGCCTTTGTTCAAGTTGCCGTGTCGCCCAAAACGAGTTTTCAGGCGGAGTTGCGCAAAACGGACATCGAGCGAGGCGACCTGGATCTGACCTTCGCAGAGCAAGTCATACCAACATTAAGGCAAAGCGAAGAAACTCACGGTGGGCGGCTGGGCTTTCGCTATACACCACAACCTAATTCAACGCTCATCGGCTCATTCCATTTCCAGAAACATGAGGTGCAAACCGACGTTTTTCCTGGCCTCTTCGAGCTCGCAAGTGACGGGAGAGCCTATCTCGGGGAGTTACGTTATCTCCTCCGTACCGGCCCGGTTGATCTCACTGTGGGCGCCGGACATCTGGATCAAAATGTAACGACCGAAGCGATTCTTCGTGGCCCACCCATTCGTCAATCAGACGATGCCGATTTCACCAACTTTTACCTCTATTCTTACAATCAGATCACTTCGCAACTCAATCTCACGTTGGGCGCTGACACCGACTTCCTCGATGGCGCGAAAGAGGGACAAGATCGGGACCAATTTAACCCAAAGGTCGGCTTACTCTGGGCACCCTTGCCGACGACAACGATACGCGCGGCGGCTTTCCGGACTCTAACACGCCCCTTGGTATCAAATATCAACCTCTATCCTACATTGGAGCCGACACAGGTAGCCGGTTTCAATCAATTTTTCCTGGGTACTCAGGCCGCTCAGGGCGATCGCTCGTGGCATTACGGTATTGGCCTCGACCAGGTGTTCTCGAACAACGTTTATGCCGGTGCAGAGTTTTTGGCCCGCGACCAAAAGACCGAAGTTAATGTGTTTCCTGAGGGAGTACCCATAGTGACCCACATTGACTGGATGGAACGCATGACGCGCGCCTATCTCTACTGGACCCCTCATCGATTGTTTGCGCTAAGCGCGGAGTATCAATACGAAAATTTCAAGAGAGACTTGACTGGCTTTGAGGGCGAGGGTTCGTTTAGCGCCCTACGAACCCACCGATCGCCCTTCCGTATTGGATTTTTTCATCCCTCAGGGTTGACAACAACCGTGGCGATGACTTTCATCGACCAAAGTGGTGAATTCAATGCCGATAGCGCAGACACGGAGCAAGACTCTGATAATTTTTGGGTGGCCGATGCCGCGGTGGCCTATCGACTGCCAAGACGCTATGGGTTGGTCTCTCTTGAAGTAAAAAACCTCCTGAACGAGAAGTTTCGTTTTCAAGATACGGATCCCGGAACGCCGCGAATCCTTCCCGAGCGGGTGGTGCTGTTTCGGCTAAGTCTGTCCCTGTGAGAGATCGTGTCAAAACGGTCGCGAGCGCTAGCAAACAAGGTGCACGGAGGTGATAAAATCGTCTGGAATGGTTTTGAACCGCCCAAGCCGGCTATGACAAGCACAGCAGTTTTTGAGGCAGCTATAAGGACGATGCAAAACTTAGCGTAATTGCAACAGCTGGTGTTGCCAAATATTTTTGGAAGTTGCGGAGGGATGGGTAACATAGCTGCCCGATACTAGCGTATATCGGTCAGTAGGTTAGTGTTAAGAGAAAGGGGAATGTAATGAGTAATTCGAATAGCCTCAAAATCTTAATCCACGAAAACGGAACTGTTGAGATAACGAAAGAAGATGGTTCGACTGCCGAAAAACAAGACTGCACTATAGAGAAATTTCAAGATCTGATGAACCGGGTACCTCGTCGTGGCCAGATCTTGTATTGTTGCACGGGAAGTCCAGTCTGTGTGTGGCACAATGGGCAACAGTATTGCGGATAGAGCGTTTGAGAAAAAACGTCGAACAGCATTAAATAGTTTGCCAATCGCTTTGACTGCTATCGTTTTGCGCTGCTGGGGTCGGGGTCGCTTTCCTAGCAAAGCTAAATCCTAACCCTTTATTATTTCCTTGAGCTAAGTAATGAAAAGCCACGCTAACAAGCCGCTACAGCTAATGTGATGGTGTTGTGCACAGGCTCGCGAAGCCTTATTCATGAGGATGAACAAGCGATGCGCACGAGGAAAATGTGAAAAATTTACATTTTCCTCGTGCTTTTCTCACAAAGTTCCTGCACCGAACCGCGTAACGTCTACAGGTAACAGTCTTTCAGCCGGCGTGGACCCTACTACACCACCAAGACCGGGCAATCGGCAAACAGTGACTGTTGAGCAAGCCGGACGGGATAGCGATGCAGGCGGATGCGAGGGTCAGGCGAACCGTGTGGTGG
>JBAPTW010000332.1:0-5537 GCA_049282355.1 Gammaproteobacteria bacterium
GGCAGTCAATCGCCTTGCCTCAAGGGACGTCGTGAATACATCCTTGTAGACTTGAGTCCAGCATCCCTGCTGAACACACCCTTGCGGCAAGGCGATTGACTGCCTACAGATTCCGAGCACGGTTTTATCCCCTGAATGGTGATGCTGACGAAACGATGACCATGGCCGCTCGATCAATAGAATTGTAGATTTATTGTCTCAATCTTCGCACGGACGCAAGTGCATGGCTAGTAGTGGCGCGTTGACGACTCGCTAGAGCCGCCGTATTATTTAAAACTTTGGGTAGGGCCACCACGGCCCTGATCATTCGGGGTATGGCGCAGTCTGGTAGCGCACCTGCTTTGGGAGCAGGATGTCGGGGGTTCAAATCCCTCTACCCCGACCACCCTCTCCAATTTAACCAGATTATTCGCGAGCACTAGCACCGCAGGCGCCCGTAGCTCAACCGGATAGAGCATCGGCCTTCTAAGCCGAGGGTTGCAGGTTCGAGTCCTGCCGGGCGCGCCAAGGAGCGGTTATATCCATCGCGGGTTGCGGCGCGGTATACTTACAAGGTTAGTCCTCGGGAGAGGTTGGCTGCACAGATGTGCAGCGAGGCGTGTCACGTCGGGCTTATGGCAGCCGGCCGGGCCTTGGATCTGCGCGCAGAGGAATATCAGTTAGGCGCCCGTAGCTCAATTGGATAGAGCATCGGCCTTCGAAGCCGAGGGTTGCAGGTTCGAGTCCTGCCGGGCGCGCCACAAGGCAGCGATTAGCCGATATAGTTATTCCGACAGCATCGATGGTGGGCGTAGCTCAGTTGGTAGAGCCCCGGATTGTGGCTCCGGTGGTCGTGGGTTCGAATCCCATCGCTCACCCCATCAAATCAAGCCTCAAAAGAAGTAGATACTTCGCTCCACAGTCCGCGGCTGAGACCCGCGCGGTTATTGCTGAACATCGCAACAAGCTCTCACGCAACCTTCAATCGAGCACCGTTAATCGGTATCTCGCAGCGCTGTCGCACGCGCTTAAGACCGCGAGCTGAGAGTGGGTCATCGAAGCTGCGCCAGGGCGGCGCAGCGAGCTTGAATGAGAGGTGAAATTTGATGGTGGTGCTCTATGATTACTGAGGCGAGGTCATCACGCGCAAAAGATAGTATTGAAATGGGTGCGCAGGTTCTTGCAGCGATTAATGGCCCATCCAGACAACATGGAGGTAGTCGATGTCTGAATTCGTGGAAACCAATGACGGAAGGTTGATTAACGTGGCGCATATTGTCACCGCTGAGTGGCGCAATGGCGAGTGGCGCCTAAGGCTAAGCGATGGACGCGACGCCTATTACCGCGGGGAAACTTTTAGAGCTATGAACTTTAACGATGCGTTAGATAAATTGACAATGTCTCATCGAAGAACCAACGTCACAACCAACACGAGCGTGCCTGAATTGAATGACTCTGTGTTTTCTGAAAATACAGCCATTCAGCAAGACACGGCAATTCCGAGCAACTGACGGGACGCCTTCCCAATTCTCTGGTGGACACAAGGAAGTGACCAACCTGGCTCTCTGGTGGACCCGAGGAAGTGACCAACCTGGCCACTGATTGCGCTATCCCTCATCTGATCGACTAGCGTCATCAGTGAGCCGTTTCCTGGGACTGAGCTTTCATGGACGCGATCATCGCGTTGGCGTACTGCATGCGTGCGAAAGCATTTATCCGCAACCCTCTTTCCTGACACCAGGCCGTAAATTCCGTGGGGATGATATAAACTTTGTAGGCGCTGATGCCCTGGTGTTCCAGTGTTTGAAGGCTCAGCTCGGCAAACGCCAGCCAATCGGCGTAGCTCTTAGGTAACGATGCGGCATCCTCAAAAACTGTCTTGATCTCTGTCCAATCTTCCTGCGTATACCAGGCAATGCCTACAATGGGCGCTGGTTTTTTTGCCACGCAAGACTCCTTTGCAGGATGTGAGGCTCCGCAATTGGCTAGGTAGTGCAATGAGCCTGCTACCACTTTTGCCGTCTCGGCCCTTATCGTGGACGACGCCTTGCTCGGTTAGCCCACTATTCCTGACAGCCATGTTCTACAATGAGATGACCGCGCCTTGGTTGGGGCTCAGTTCTCTCGGGGGAACATTGTCAAGGGGAAACGGCGTTCTGGCGCAGACGTAGGTCACAAGTTACAAGTTAATGGCCTGACTCCGTTGCAACCCCCCCCAATAATGGGATGACAGTTGGTTTGCGTGGATCCGCTGGAGCCGCGGTTATCGCGCGGCGGTGAATGCCGTGGCGGTTGCTTACTTCTTCCGTAAGCCTTTCGGTACCAGTCGGCGCTCGACCAGTTCGAAAAGCCCTTGTACCAGCAATGCCAACAGTGCCGCGGGAATGGCCCCTTGCAGTATCAGACCCATGTCATCTAGCCGGATGCCGGTCAAGATGGGCTGACCGTAGCCGCCGGCGCCGATGAGTGCGCCGAGGGTCGCCGTACCGACGTTGATGACAGCGGCGATTTTGATGCCAGCGAGCACTGCGGGCGAGATTAGGGGTAGCTCCACCAGGCGCAAGCGGGTGCCGCGAGGAAGTCCTAAAGCCCTGGCGGACTCGATGAGCGCCGGTGGGATATCCCGTAGTCCGGTGTAAGTGTTGCGTACAATGGGCAGCAGGCTGTAGAGGAACAGTGCCGCCACGGCGGGTGCACCGCCAATACCGAACAGCGGGATCATGAATACCAGCAATGCCAGCGACGGAATGGTTTGCAAGATACCGACGGCGCCAAGGATAATTTGGCCAAGTCGCGGCCGTCGTGCGCTCAGTATTCCAAGGGGAACAGCCACCACGATGGCGAGCAGGAGCGAAGCGGTCACCAGCAGGAGGTGATCCGCGGTGTGGCTCCCGAGCGCGTGGAATAGGCTTTCCGTAGTAAACGAAACTTCCAAGCCCAGGCGCGATTGCAGAAATTCGCCGGCGATGCGGTTGGCGGGCTATTTCTCGATCTTCGCCTGCGCATTCAGGGCGATCATGTCGGTCTGGCTGATGGTATGCTCAAGTGCCGAGAGTGCTTCGACGGATTTCGGTTGGCGTTTCAAGAGATCGGTTCGATAGAGATACGTTGCTTGATAGTCGGGGAAATGTTTTTCATCGTCTCGCAGCACACGCAAGCCGTAGTAGCCGATTTCGGCGTCCGTGGAATAGAGATCGCTGACATCAATCTCGCCCTGGGCGAGCGCTCGGTACGCAATATCGTGGTCGAGACCGACCACCGCTCGTTGTGGCAGCCGGTAGTGCTGACGAAGTGCCGGCCAACCGTCGGCCCGAGCCATGAACTCATTGCTGAAGCCGAACTTAAGATCGCCATAGAGACGAAGGTCGGAGAGGGTTTCGATAGCGAGTGCGGTCGCCTGCGCTTCGCGCATACCCAAGGCATAGGTGTTATTGAACCCGAGGGGCGCGGTCATTCGCACGCCGTGGGCCAGGAGGCGATCGGCGAGTGCGGCGAGCGTTTGCAGGCGTTGGCTATCAGCGGCGAAGATCTCTTCGCGTAGGGTGCCGGTATACTCCGGATAGATATCGATCTCACCGGCCAGCAGGGCACGCCAGAGTACCTGCGTGCCACCGAGGCCTCGCCTGTGGTTGACGGCAACGCCTTGCCGGCGGATGAGATGGCCGGCGAGCTCGCCGAGAATTACCGATTCTGTAAACTGCTTGGATCCGATTTTTACCTCCCGTCCGCTGTCGCCAGCTGCGGGCCCGCTGCAAAGGAGTAGGGCCAGCAACATTTTGAGCGCGTCTGCTAGGCTCACGGCGAGAGCCTACCGGCGAGGCTACGCTGGGCATTTACGAACTGCTTCACGAACGAGGTGGCGGGAGCCTCGATGAGAAGCCGCATCGGGCCTTGCTGCTCGATCCGTCCGTTTCGCAGCAGCACGACGTTATCGCTAAAGTGTCCGGCCTCCGCGAGATCGTGAGTTACCAGCACCACGGTCTTACGCAGCGTTTGAAAAATGATTTTGAGATCAGTCTGGAGCTCATAGCGAATCATAGGATCCAGCGCGCCGAGGGGCTCGTCCAGGAGCAGCACCTGCGGGTCCAGCATCAGGGCGCGCATTAACGCCACCCGCTGGCATTGTCCGCCCGAGCGCTGAGTCGGATAGCGATCGAGGGCAGCGGTAGGAAATCGCGTCAGCTCCGCCAGCTCGGCGACCCGTTGCTCCAGGCGCCGCCGTGGCCAGCCGAGGAAGCTCGCCATCAAGCTGATATTTCCGTGCGCCGTCAGATGGGGAAAGAGGCCCCCCTCCTGAATCACATAGCCCATGTGACGGCGCAATACCGAAGCGTTGTTGCGGGTTACGGCATCCCCCATGAAATAGATCGTGCCGCTGTCCGGTAGTAGCAGTCCGTTCATCAAACGAAGGAGGGTGGATTTGCCGCAGCCGCTGGGGCCGATGAGCGCTGCTGTGCGCCCTGCGGCGATAGTCAGACTCACCTGCTGCAAGGCGGGGACGCCATCATAGCATTTGCTGGCCTCCTGTACCTCGAGCACGGGATCGGCTGAAAGGTCGCGGGAGCTAGACAAGCCGGTGGGTTGGCCGCTGGCGGTGGGAACGATCACTCGGCAGCACAGGTGCGAAATCCGGCAAACACATCGTTGCGGTCTGGGCCGTAGTAATTTCGCCAAGTATTGCGAAGCATGCGGCCGCGGGTGGCCCAACATCCCCCGCGGAGCACTTTCGTTTCCCCGAACAGTGGTTGCGAGTATTCTCGATACATGTCCGGCGTGAAGCCGGGATAGGGTCGGAAGGTTGTATCGGTCCACTCCCAGACATTGCCGATCATCTGTCGGCAGCCAAAGGCGCTATCGCTTTGCGGCAGCGCTGCCACATCGACGCAGCCAAGGGCGCGCCCATCCAGGTTGGCGCGGCTCGCCGTTGGTGTGTCCCCACCCCAGGGGAAGCGGCGCTTGTTGTTGGCGATGCCGCCCCCATCGGCGGTGGGTGCTCCGGCAGCCGCCAATTCCCACTCCGCCTCGGAGGGTAATCGCCGTCCCGCCCAGTGGCAGTAAGCCTTTGCCTCGTACCAACTCACGTGGATGATAGGAGTGAACGGTGATAACGCGACCTGCTGGTCGAAGCAACGTACCCGCCATCCATGAGCTCCATCCCGTATCCAGTAAACGGGATGTTCCAACCCTGCTGCTTGCCGCCAGCGCCATCCTTGGTCATCCCAGAGTTCTCTGCGCCGGTATCCGCCATCTTCGACGAAGGCGAGAAAGTCCTGATTGGTCACCGCGGCGTATGCAATGCGAAACGGCCGCAGCTCGACGGCATGGGCCCATTTCTCGTTGTCGAATACAAAACCGTCTGTGCGCTGTGCTCCCAGCATGAATCGGCCGCCCGCAACCGCCGCGTCGTTGGCAAGGGGACCGACCTTCCAGCCCGGATCGGTGTTCACGGCCAGTGCCAATGGCGGGGCTTTGTAGCCGAGCGTTTGCCGGGTGTAGGTGAAAGCTTCGGTATGCATGTCTTCGTGAAACACCGCGTACCGATAGAAATACTTGTCGCT
>JBAPTW010000333.1:0-7034 GCA_049282355.1 Gammaproteobacteria bacterium
CAGTAACGCCGCCGCGTACTTCGCCCAGACGCAGAGCGCCGAGTTACGGGCCGAAATATGTTTTCCAGTGCGGCCTGTGCGGAAAGAAATTCACCAGGAAATCATTTGACTCGAGTCTGAATCCGCATAAGAACAAGCAGGGTTATCCCTGTCCTGGACGTGCCGGCATTTATGTGGCGACAAAGTATCAATAACTGGCGATATGGCGGACATCATTTTTCCAAATACAGGCGTGCTTGATCCAGCTGGAATAGAGCGGATGAAGAACCTGACGGGATATAACCTTGTTATTTCAGGCGAGGACTTAATAATCCCTGAGAATGATCCTTCGCTGGATCAGCGCCAATTTCCAGTGTTTGAAATGGAACGAGTGACAGAGGTTAATGAAAACAAGTATGAAGAAATAGCTGATAACTATATTGGCCATTTGGCCGAGGAATATGAGGCATACGAGGGCGACAAGCCAAGGAATATACCTGTATTTGCGAAATTGGGTTTGTCAGCTGAGCTAAAAATGCGAGCTGTCGAATTCTTCTTTTCGGATCGAGATGAGCTCAGGAAGCATATTATCGAGTCCATATGTCCTTTTATGAAGCAGCAATTTAATGCGGCTTATGCAATCCCGCTGCGAATAAATGGTAATCGTCAGCAGGGCATACTTTCACTGGGAAAGATCTCATTGTTGATGCAGAAGTTTCAGAACAAGGAAGAAGTGAAGCGGATAAATTTTGGCGCTAAGTCAATGGAATCATTATTGCCGCATCCGCCTCATTTTATGACGTACGCAGATGCGTTATTGATACATGTCCCGCTAGTAATATCAATGCCATTTTCCAGAGTGGCTTCATCATTACATTTCTTGTCAGACAAGCCTAAAGAATTTGTGCACGATTCAAATAAGGGTTTGCTCGAAACATTGTTTTCAAGTCTTGATCCAATGACAAGTCGGGATGTGGGTGAAGTTCTAGGAAAGGAGCATATCGGGAGTATCGGGCAGCGCAGGTATTTCTCACTCGTTATTGCTGGTCTAAATCGGTTTGTGGGTATTTGAATGATCTCAGAAATTATCAAACTCCTTCTGGAGTTGTTGACTTTCAGGCCTTTGTACAGGCGCATAGCGCGGCGTATCTGATTTTCACGGAACTATTCGCAATAAATTTTTCAAATTCTGTCTATATCAAGCAGAAACTGGCATTTTCTATTGTAGACAAGATTTCCAATCTGAAGCGCCATCTTGGACAGGGCGGGGTGCGTGAGGCTGAACTCTTTAAAAATATGTTTGCTAATCAATCCGATCAAATGGTTGCAGCCATATTAAGACATCATGGGCGGAACGTTTACCGGCAACTGGGTGATCGGTTGTCACGACTAGTTCAACAAGTTTATGGCCACCTGCACAGTGATTTGCAACGGATTACCGGAGAGGATGGTGAAGAAGCGCGATTGGTGTATTTGCGCACGATAAGAAATGCCAAGGATCATGGTACATTTTTAGTTGGCGGCCAATTTGAAAATACTTTCTTGACTACAGATGGGTCCATCCCTTCGGATGTGGTTCAAATAGCATTCTTACTGGTCCTTGCGATGATATTAGAACCGGGGCGGTTCCTGGAATCCTGACGTATATGATCAGGAATTGCTCAGCTATACACTTCACCCCAATTTCCGCGCCAGATCCTCTGCCTTCAGATGCGTATACCGGTGCAGCATGCGCAGGTCCTTGTGGCCGGTGATACTGGCGACCTCCATGATGTTCAGTCCCTTCTCGAACAGCCGCGTGGTGGCCTCGTGGCGCAGATCGTGGAAGTGGAGGTTCTCAATGCCGGCTCGGCGCACGGCGCGGATGTAGGCGCGTTTGACGGCCTCGGTGGTGAGGCCGGGGAAGGACGGGCCGTGCAGGCTGCGGGGCAGGGCGCGCAACACCCGCACGGCGGTCGAGGATAACGGGACAGTCCGGGCCTCGCCGTTCTTGGTGTCCGGCAGGTGGGCGGTGCGGCGGTTGAGATCGATGTGCTCCCAGCGCAGGCGGATCAGTTCACCCTGGCGCATGGCGGTCTCCAGCGCCAGTTGCACGATGGGCAGCAGCCAGGGATTGCGTGCCTCGCGGCAGGCCTCCAGCAGACGCGGCTCCTCGCCGGTCTGCAAGCGGCGGTCACGCGGCCGGTTGTCGGCCGGGATTCTGATATCGCGGACCGGGTTGTGGACGTAGATGCCCCATTCCTTGCGTGCAACCTCGAACACATGACCCAGCAGCACCAGGTCACGCTTGACGGTGGACGGGGTGACTTTCCGCAGTCGCTCGTCACGGAAGCGGGCAATGTCCATGCCACGGATGCCGGCGACAAATCGTCGTGCCAACGGCAGGCGCATCAGGGCGCGCAGGCGGTTGGTCTCGGATGCCGCGCCTTTCTTGTGGGGTGTGATCTCGGTCAGGTAGCGTTCGAACAGTTCCTTGAGCGTGGTGGACTCGGCCTCGGCGCGCGAGACAAACACGCCCTTGTCCATCTCGACCTCAATGGCACGCGCCCACTGCTCGGCTTGAGCACGAGTCTCAAAGGTTTTGGTTTGCAGGGGTTGGCCCTTTTTCCGGACCTGTGCCTGCCATTGATAAGGGCCGCGTTTTCGGAAGGTTGCCACAGTTGCACTCCGTTCGTTCGCGAACGAGTGTGACAACGCTGTGACAAATAATCAGTTGTTAACCCATACAGGGGGTGTCGTGGTTTTTAACTGATTGATTTGATTGGTGGGCGATACTGGGATTGAACCAGTGACCCCTGCCGTGTGAAGACAGTGCTCTCCCACTGAGCTAATCGCCCCTGTTGCAGAAGCCTATTGTAAGAGTCTATTCTCGGGCGTCAATCTTGGTGCGCTCCACCAAGTGGGTAAAATTTCTTTTCGATAACTCTTCCGTCGTGCAGCTAAGGTATAGGCACCTATGACCGTGCGTACTCGCTTTGCCCCCAGTCCAACCGGTTTTCTGCACATCGGGGGCGCTAGAACCGCTTTATTTTCTTGGTTGCATGCTCGCCACCATGGGGGCGGGTTTGTGCTGCGTATCGAGGACACTGATCGGGAGCGCTCGACGGCTGAGTCAGTGGCAGTAATTCTCGAAAGCATGGCGTGGTTGGGCCTGGAGTACGATGAGGGTCCTATTTTCCAAACTCAGCGCTTCGATCGGTATCATGAGGTGCTAAGCCAGCTATTGAGCGAAGGAAAGGCCTATCGGTGTTACTGTTCTAAAGAGCGGTTAACGGTACTGCGAGCGGAACAGATGGCTCGAGGAGATAAACCCCGCTACGATGGTCATTGCCGCGATATTCGCCGCCCTCCGTTGGCCACCACCCCTTCGGTGATTCGTTTTCTGAACCCCAACGAGGGCACTGTGGTTGTGCCAGATTTGATTCGGGGGGCCGTTGAGTTTCGTAATGACGAGCTTGACGATCTCATCTTAGCGCGTACAGACGGTACGCCGACTTACAATCTGACGGTGGTGGTCGACGATCTCGATATGGCCATCACCCATGTGATTCGCGGCGATGATCATCTCAATAACACGCCTCGTCAGATCAATATCTTCCAAGCCCTCGGTAGTGCTCCTCCAAGCTACGCCCATGTTCCCATGATCATGGGTCCGGATGGCCAGCGGTTGTCCAAGCGGCATGGGGCAGTGAGCGTGCTGCAGTACCGGCAGGATGGCTATCTGCCGGAGGCGCTCTTAAATTATCTGGTTCGTCTTGGCTGGTCTCACGGTGATCAGGAGGTGTTCACTCTGGACGAGATGGTCGATCTTTTCGATGTCCGAGACGTCAATCGTGCTGCCTCGACATTCGATCCCGATAAGCTCCTATGGCTGAACCAACATTACATCAAGAACGTCGATTCCGCTCACATTGCAAGGCATCTCAGCTGGCAGATGGGGCGACTTAACATTGATCCCGCAGGAGGCGCGGGGCTGATAGAGGTTGTGATGGTGCAACGGGAGCGGTCTAAGACGTTGCGGGAAATGGCGCAAAACAGCGTGTTCTTCTATGAGGATTTCGACGACTACGATCCGGCGGCGGCAAAAAAGCACTTAAAACCGAGCATCATAGGAGCGTTGATGAGGCTTCGTGAGGACTTGGAGGCAGTATCTCACTGGGCGGCTAGCAATATTCACGAGGTGATCGTGGACAATGCTGAGGCGGGAGGATTGAAACTGGGGCAGCTTGCGCAACCGTTGCGGGTAGCGGTATGCGGTCGCGCCGCTTCGCCACCCATTGATACCACCCTCGAGCTACTTGGACGAGAGCGTGCACTGGCTCGGATCGATCGAGCCATCGCGTATCTGCGGCGTCAAGAGACACACCCTTGACAGGCTTGGAGGCCTACCGTAGAGTGAGCCCCCTTGTAATCTGGGGCCATAGCTCAGCTGGGAGAGCGCTACAATGGCATTGTAGAGGTCGGCGGTTCGATCCCGCCTGGCTCCACCATCTCGGCAAGCCCGCTTACCCTATCTTTATTCTCAAAGCGAAAGTACGTCCCCATCGTCTAGCCGGCCTAGGACACCGCCCTTTCAAGGCGACAACACGGGTTCGAATCCCGTTGGGGACGCCATATTGTCTTGTAAGCGTCTGAAATAAAAATAAAAGATTTCCACAAGAATTTTGCTGAGTTGTGTCGGTGTGTAATCCACTGATTTCCGAATAAAAAACACAGGGGTTCGCGTACGCCGCCCGACGCCACACTATCCCGTGTGATGTCATCTCCCAGTATTGAATCATTCGTGTATATAGCGTGTGGCACACCTTGGCGGAGACAGAACGCTGCACCGCATAGACACCCACCTGTCAGACGTCGGACTCGGATTCGCTGCACCTTCAAATACTTTCTTCGTCTGGGACAACGGAACTACCCGAGGCTCTTTCGATTGCGGGGAAAACTCCCATAATGGGAGATTTCCTCTTGCTCCCATAGTGGGAGCATGCTAGATTGTGCCGATGAGGGTGATCGCAAAGTCCAAGCTGAGGCAATTCTGGGAGAGTAGCCCGAAATACAGCGATGCCAGAAAGCAAATGACAGAGTGGTACAACTTTTGTGCGAGAGCGGAATGGAGTACGCCGCACGAATTGAAGGCGGATTTACGTAATGCGAGCATCGTAAAGAGCAACCGCGTCGTTTTTAACCTGTGTGGTAACAAATACCGAATTGTCGCACTGATGGACTATGTTCGGCATGGAATGCTGATTCGGTTTGTGGGAACACATAAGGAATATGACGAGATCGGGGATATTGAAAACATTTGAGGTGGGTAATGAAACTGAAACCTATCAGAAATGACCGCGAGCTGAACCGTGCGTTAAAGCGCATCGATGAGTTATGGGGTGCAAAACCCAATACGGAAAGAGGCGACGAACTGGATATATTAATGCTGCTCATTGAGAAGT
This sequence comes from Gammaproteobacteria bacterium, assembly GCA_049282355.1. GTDB lineage: Bacteria > Pseudomonadota > Gammaproteobacteria > HK1 > HK1 > JAGTVB01. The sequence goes on from JBAPTW010000333.1 coordinate 5,424, forward strand.
ATGAAGATGAGCACTATGCGATCCCCGCATCAGACCCTGTTGAAGCGATCAAGTTTTTAATGGAGCAAAAGAGTTTGTCGCGTAAAGATCTCGAGCCGTATATCGGAACGAGCGGACGCGTGTCCGAGGTGCTGAGTAAAAAGCGAAGTCTGACGCTGGGCATGATCAAGAAGTTGCACGAGGGTCTGAAGATTCCGTACGACTGTCTTATCGCGTGAGGGAAAACGGCATCGACATATCGAGTTACAAATGGACCTTCCCGGCAAGGTTTAGAGCTGGCGCCTATTCCTGGAAGTCGTCGAGTCTGGTGTGCCAGCGCCTTCGCGAGGCGGTTTCCGAGATCAAAAAGGTCGCGAAGAAGGACCCGGTTTCCGGCGCGGAGGGCGCTGTCCGTTTGATGGAGAAACTTTGGCCGGCCCTGGAGCATGTGGATGGTTCCAGCGGCGCATTGGGATCGGCCGTCGACAGGACCCTGGAAGCGTTGATCCCCGTTATCATCAAGGCGCCAGCGGACGAGAACACGCGCGGTAAATGGCTCGATCGGCTCTGGCAGGCCATGGCGGATGATGGTGTCGACTACCTCAGTTCCGTGGGTGACCGATGGGGTGAGCTCTGTGGCTCGGCGGAAGTCGCCGGGAGGTGGGCTGATGAGCTGGGGCCGCCACTCCGGGCCTGCTGGACGGATCCGAATCCGGGCGGCTATTTCCGCGGTGCGACGGCGTGTCTGTCCTGTCTGCTGGCGACGGGTCGATACCGGGAATTGCTCGATCTGTTGGCGTTGCCCCGGTATTCGTTGTGGCATTACCATCGCTATGGTGTGGAGGCGCTCCTTGCCCTGGGCAGGAAGGCGGACGCCGTCCAGTATGCCGAGGCCTCGCGGGGATTGAACCAGCCGGATGCCGTGATCGACCAGGCCTGCGAGGCGATCCTGATTTCGTCCGGCCTGCATGAGGAGGCGTATCGGCGTTATGGGTTGAGCGCCGCGGTGGGTAATTCCTTTATCGCCCGGTTTCGCGTTGTCGCAAAGCGCTATCCGATGAAGGACCCGTCACAGATTCTTGCCGACCTCATTGCCACGACACCGGGCGAAGAGGGCAAGTGGTTTGCAACGGCGAAGGAACTCAAGCTTTATGATCTGGCGCTGGAGTTGGCGGACCGGACGCCGTGTGATCCGAAAACGCTGACAAGGGCGGCAAGGGATTACCTCGACATCGAGCCGGCATTCGCCCTCGGTTCCGCCATGGCCGCACTTCACTGGTTGAATGAGGGTTGGGGTTACGAGGTCACCAGCGCCGATGTGGTAGAGGCCTATTATCGAGCAATGGACGCCGCGGCCAGGTTGAATAACATTGACGATGTAACTGGACAGATTATGCAACTCGTCGAGTCGAGTGAAAGCACTTGGGCGTCGTTCGTTCGGCAGTCTTTGCGCGGACATGTGATTGCGCCGGAAGTTTCCGGTGATTGATCGCAACGCGGTCCAGCCGGGCATGGATATAGATGACTGGTATATCAATTAATTATGGCGAGCGATGAAGGAGGCCAGCCGAAGCTCCGAAATCGCCCGTAGCACAGGCAATCCCCGGCCTCCCCTTGGAGACGCCATATTAC
>JBAPTW010000334.1:0-2061 GCA_049282355.1 Gammaproteobacteria bacterium
GTGGAGGGCGTCGACGGGATCAAGACCGGCTACACGGAAGCGTCCGGCTACAATCTGGTGGCGTCGGTTTGTCGCGACGACAAGCACATCGTGGCGGTCGTGCTGGGCGGAACTTCGAATGCGAAGCGCGATGCCCGCATGCGCGAACTGATCGAGCAATACATTCCGGTGGCGGCGACGCAGAAGACCGCGCCTTCGATCTTCGAAACGGCCGGACAGAACGCCGCCTATATCAACACCATGTGGCCGCCCACAAGCCTTTTTGGACCGATAAGCGTGCACCGGTAGCACAGCCGCGGGCGACGCCGAGGTTCGGTGCGAAAATCCGCAAAGCCTGATCAACGACCCCACAGTTCCTTGCTGGCGAGACCGGCGCCGTCGGCGAGGCTTTCGAGTTTTGCCCACATCACTTGCGGATGAACCCGCTGGATGTCCTGCGCCTGGGCAAATCCGCAATCGGTGCCCGCGATCACGTTCTCGCGCCCGACGAGTCCGGCGAAGGTGATGATACGGTTGGCGATCAGCCGGGGGTGCTCCACCGTCGTCGTGTGATGGGTGACGACGCCCGGGATCAGGATCTTACCGGCCGGCAGCTTCACCTTCCGCCACACCGTCCACTCGTGCTCGTGGCGCACATTGGCCGCTTCGATCGAATAGGCGCCAGCCCGCACCTTCAGGATCAAGTCAACGATATCCTCGAGTTGGGCATCGGCGACATGCGGCACGTGCCAGCTTCCAAAGCAGACGTGATAACGGATGCGCTCTTCCGGTATGCCCTGCAGAGCGTGATTGAGCGCCGCGATGCGCAGCTCCGCCCATTCGCGGTAGCGCTGCGGGCTCTGCTCGACGAGGTGATCGTACATGTTTGCGAGCACGGCATCGTCGACCTGGAGAACGACGCCGGATTTGTGGATCTCGAGATACTCCTCTCGCATTGCACTCGCGATGGCGAACACATAGTCGCGCTCGTCCGCATAGTGCTCATTGGCGGCGTCGTAGCCGACGCTGGCCGGAGCCACGGCCGTAAAGAAGACGTCCTCCACACCCGCTGTCGCGGCGGCAGCCTTGAGGTTATCGAGGTCGCGGCGGACGCTGGCATGACCGCGATAGGTAATGGGCCCGATGCAAGCATGTCCGGGCGTCCCCACCGCCCCGCGCGGGAACTCCGCGGCCATGAATTCAGCAAACCGGATGCGGTCGCGTCCCAGCCAGACGGCCGGGTAGAGCTTGTCCGGCCGTGGCTCGAATCCGGTCAGCCGCTCCAGGCTGTAGTTCGCCCATCCCGACTTGCCGAACTCGCCATCGTTGACCACGTCGATTCCCGCTTTCGCCTGTCGGGCTACAACGTCCGTTACTGCGCGCTTTAGCTCCTGCTCGCGCGCTTCGCGTTGGGCGGGATCAGTATCCTTCAGCGCCTCCAGCAACGCCTTGGGACGAATCAGGCTGCCCACATGGGTTGTCAGAATGCGGTGCTCGCTTCGCTTCATTCCACGTTGATCCAGTTCAAGAGGCGCGGCCGTTTTGGTGGGCAAGGCGCATTCGTCAGGGGGAAATGACCAAGGCGCCCGTTCAGCCAATACCGAAGTCCTTCGCCCAAATTAGCATGACCACCGGAGGATGCGCAGGCAGAAATCCTGTCACTCAAGAGGCGTCTCCTCCCAGAGTCCCAGAAGCTGGGAAAAATGGCGAGACGGTCTCGCTTGGTTAGCAGTCGCCGCGTCGTCTGTGTTGCAGAAGGGCGGGAACGGCGCGAATATCGACGCCAAGCCGCGGGCCATCTGGAAATCGCGGGTAAATTGGGGAGGCGTCAATGCGGATGATAAGCGCCATCGCGGCGGCCCTGTTTGCAATGGTGTTCATGGGAGCACCACCAACCTGGGCGCAGGACGTTGTCAAGATCGGCCTCATCGTTCCGCTGACGGGACCCTTCACCTCGACCGGCAAGCAGTTGGTCGCCGGCACGCGGCTCTATATGCAGCTTCATGGAGATGTTGTAGCCGGCAAGAAGATTGAACTTGTCATCAAGGATGACGCCGGCACTGCGGATTTAACCAAGCGGCT
>JBAPTW010000335.1:0-2496 GCA_049282355.1 Gammaproteobacteria bacterium
CTAACGCGAGGCACTCCCGTATGAAGACCGTCCGCGATGCCTGCGAGCTTCAACCCAATGCGTTGTCCATTAAGCTCAGCGACCAGATCGAGCAGCTCGATGAGCTGATTGCGACCGAGGGGGATGGTGCGGGCTTTTTCGAGAAAACCCATATCACCCAGGGGATGCAAGACCTCATCGCCGAAGGGATCGCCCGCTTGGCCGGCGCCTCCTCCCAGGCAGTCTTTCACCTCAAGCAAGCGATGGGTGGCGGTAAGACCCACCTGCTGGTGGGATTCGGGCTCCTTGCCAGTCATCCAGACCTTCGCCATCGCCATTGCGCCGGAATGCCGCATGCGGATGGTTTCGAGATTGCCCATGTTGCGGCCTTTAACGGCCGCAACAATCCCGACCACTTTTTCTGGGGCGAGCTCGCCAACCAGCTTGGCAAGGGCGGGCAGTTCAAACCATTTTGGAGCAGCGGCCCGAAAGCGCCCGATGAGCGAGACTGGCTCAAGCTCTTCGCGGACGATCAGCCTATCCTCATTCTCCTTGATGAGATGCCGCCCTACTTCCACTACCTCGATACGCAGAAGGTGGGTAACGGCACGGTCGCCGATATCGCCACCCGGGCATTCGCCAATCTACTGACGGCGGCTGGCAAAAAGAACAACGTGTGCGTGGTCGTTTCCGATCTGGCTGCCGCCTATGACACCGGTGCCAAGCTCATCAATCGTGCGCTCGAGGATGCCCGCTCGGAGCTCGGCCGCCAGGAGCGCAACATTACGCCGGTGGATCTTGCCGCCAACGAAATTTACGCTATTCTGCGCAAGCGGCTCTTCAAGTCACTCCCGGCCACCTCCGAGATCGAAGACATTGCTGATGCCTTCGGCCGCAAGCTCGAGGAAGCGGCCAAATCCAAGACCGCCAACCGCGGCGCCGAGGCGATCGCCGACGAGATCGCGGCCACCTATCCCTTCCACCCTCGGCTGAAGAACGTCATCGCCCTCTTTAAAGAGAACGAGCAGTTCAAGCAGACCCGGGGTCTCATCGAGCTCGTCTCCCGGCTGCTCAAGTCTGTCTGGGAGCGGCCAACGAACGACGTGTTTCTCATCGGGCCGCAACACTTCGACCTCGCCATCCCCGACGTGCGAGACAAGCTCACGGAGATCTCCGGGATGCGCGATGTCCTTGCCAAGGACCTTTGGGATGCGCAGCAATCGGCGCACGCGCAGCTCGTCGATCTGCAGACCGGCAAAGACGCTGCTTCCCAGGTTGGCGCGCTGCTGTTGACCGCCAGCCTTTCGACCGCCGTCAATGCGGTGAAGGGACTCACCCGTGAAGAAATGGTCGAGTGTCTGGTTTCGCCGCTTCGCGAGCCGTCCGAATTTCTCTCGGCCTTCGATGAACTGGAGAAGGTGGCGTGGTATCTGCATCACACCCCGGAACGTCGCTACTACTTCGATCGGCAGGAGAACCTCACCAAGCTCCTGCAGAGTCTCGCGCATGATGCCCCCGACAATCTGGTTGATGACCTCATCCGGCACCGTCTGCAAGAGATGTTCAAGCCAGAACGCAAGACCTGCTATGAGGACGTGCTGCCGCTGCCGAGACTGCAAGAGGTGGCAGAACGCGCGCGCAAAGGGCGCATGCTGCTCGTCGTCAGCCCGGATTCAAAGATTCCACCAGAGGCGGTGCGGAAATTCTTTGAGGGCTTGAGCCAAAGAAACAACCTGTGTGTGCTGACCGGCGACAAGACGGCCATGGGCAGCGTGGAGAAGGCGGCGCGCCAGCTTTTTGCTGCGGAGAAAGCCGATACCCGAATTCCGAGGGGACATCCGCAACACGACGATCTCGAGAACAAGCAGCGGACCTATGAGCATGACTTTACGTCCACCATCCTGAACCTTTTCGATAAGGTTCTATTCCCGATTCAGCGGGTCGGCAAACCACCGCAGCTCGCGCCGAAGGCGCTCGATATGACGCGCGATGCCACCAAGCCGTTCAATGGCGAGGAGCAAATCGTCAAGACCCTGACCTCCAATCCGCTCAAGCTCTACCTCGATGTGGAGAAGGCGTTCGACGCCATCCGCGACAAGGCTCAAGACCTGTTGTGGCCCGAAAACCAGGACGAAGCCCGTTGGGCCGATGTGGTCGATCGTTATGCGGAGCAGGCCGGGATGCCGTGGCTCCCGCCGAAGGGGCTAGACGCGCTCAAATCCATCGCCTGCAACCGTGGGCTGTGGGAAGAGCTCGGCAATGGCTATGTGACGAAACGACCGAAGAAGAAGCGCACTTCGGTCCAGGTGATCGTGGATTCCGAACCGGACGATCAGGGACAAGTGCGCCTGCGGGTCAATCCCCAAAACGCCGGACCGGCTCCCTGCATTCATTACGCCGAAGATGCCCCGGTCTCGGCCTCGAGCCCCCAGCTCAAAGAGAATCCCTACACCACCTCGGCGCTGCACGTCAATTTCCTGGTGTGCGATGTTTCTGGCCAGTACGAGACCGGCGCTC
>JBAPTW010000336.1:0-3912 GCA_049282355.1 Gammaproteobacteria bacterium
GTCGGGATCGAGGTAGCGGGGATACAGGATATAGGCGGCGGCGAAAAGCTGCGTCAAGGTTCGCCGTTGGCACCTACGAGGAAGCGAAAGGCGATCATCCGTAAGCCCCCAGCCGGCGTAAAAAGGCGCACCGAAGCAGGTGACCCGCTTGCCCAGCATCAAGGCTTCGAAGCCGAGCAAGGAGGTCACCACATAGACATGATCCACCGTCGCGAGCAGGGCGATGGGATTGATGTTTTGCGCCATCACGCGAAGCCGATCGGTGTCTTGGAGGCGCGCCAAGTAGCCTTGCTTGGTTCCGGCGAGAACATCGGGGTGGGTTTTAATCAGCACCTCGGCCTGCGGGTGTTCATCGAGGGCAGCCTGCACCATGGTGGCGAAGGCTTGCGGCGTTCCCATCCCGTAGCTGACCGAGAGATCCCCGACCGTCTGGTCCACGACGAGAACCCGTGGCCGTTGCTGGCGCGCCAAAGGACAGGGTATGGGCGGCGTATCGTTATATTTCGATAGCCCAGCGCGGGTAATGCGCTGCAGGCAACGCTTCGCCCGGCTCAGAATATCAGTTTGGCCAAGGGCATCCGATGGCCCAGGGCGGGCATTGAGCCAGGCTTCGAGGCGCGACGGCGTGTGGGCATCGTAGTACACACCCAGATCATCGATGACCAGCGAAAGCGGTGGATGGCCGTTGACGGCAAGCCCGACCGACCGCAAGAAGCCATCCTCGAGACTCAAGTAGGGGAGCCGATTTTTCTTGGCGTGTTGGCGTGCGCGGTCAGTGTTTGGTTTTCGGCCCCAACCGACGACACAGTCCGCTTTGCCCTTGCCAGGATAATAGCCGGCGTACACTATTTCTCGAGCCTGGAGGAGCTCACGCAGGTGCGGTATGCGCGCGATGCCTCGAGAGAAGGTGAGGATGCGATCAAACTGACGGTCGCTTTCCATGCGAGCACGTTGTGGATGGGGCGGGAAGTGGTGTCTTTCGGAATTTGAGGAAGCACCTTTTATATCGTCGGCGCAGGCGCTAACTTGAGCTACACCTGGCCCCAAATGTAATGCTAAGCGAGGAAAAACATGACAGAGGAAAAGATACCATCGAAAAAGCTTTCGATGACCAATACCAAGAAGGAGATGGTCGATGCCTATAACGCTCTTCTCAAGCAGCTGGAGGAAAAAGAGAAAGCGGCACTGAAGCCCGAGAAGAAGCTTGAGGAAAAGAAAAAAAGCGAAGTTGTTGCCGTCGCAACATCGCTTTCCACCGAAGGCGTTGCCAAAGAAATTAATAACCTGAAACTCGAGGTCAACAACGCCCTCGCTCAGATTTCCGACCAGTTGGAACAGGAGGTACAGAAATTTCAATCGGTGCAAAAGGCCATTGAATTTAAGGAAAGGGATTTTCAAGAGGTTTATGAGATTGAGCGGGCCGCGGCAACGCTTGCGGCCCTGATAGAAGCGCAGAATCAAAGGCGGCTTGAATTCGAAACGGAGATGACGGCGCAGAAGGAGCAGCTGGATAGGGATATCAAGGCCATGCGCACCGAGTGGGAGAGAGAGAAGAAAGAGCATGAAGCGCAGACAAGAGAGCGGGATGCCGAGGAAAAGAAAAGCCGCGAGCGGCAAAAGGAAGAGTTCGTCTATGGGTTTGAGCGTGAGCAGCGTTTAGCCACCGACAAGTTCCAGGAGGAAAAGGCCAATCTGGAGAAAGAGCTTCGCCAGTGGAAAGAAGATACAGAAAAAGCCTTAACCGAAAGAGAACGCGATATGGCAGCGCGGGAGAGCAAGCTAACGGAGCTAGAAGACGCGGCTCAGCGCTTTCCGGGAGAGACGGAAGCCGCTGTGAGCAGAGCGGTCAAGGACACCACAGAAAGGCTGAAGGGAGAGGCAAGAAACCGGGAGGAGCTGCTCAAGAAAGAATTCGATGGCGAGCGAAATGTGCTGACGACACGCATCGGTTCGCTGGAAAAGACCGTGGAACAGCAGCACGAACAGCTCGCTAAGCTCTCCCAGCAAATCGAAATGGCCTATCAGAAGGTACAGGATATTGCGCTAAAGGCGGTCGAGGGTTCCTCCGCCTATAAATCCCTCGCGGGGCTGCAGCAGATCTTAAGTGAGCAGGCTCGCGGCGCCGCTCAAGAGAAATAATGGCGGGTAAGCCGGTCAATGACAACGCTCTTCATCAGCCACAGCTCGAAGGACAATGACTGGGCGGCGGAGCTGCGCGAGGCGCTTCAGGAGGCGGGCTACCAGTGGCTGTTTCTGGATTTCGATCCCGATGACGGCATCCACACCGGTGAGCAGTGGGAGCAGACCCTCTACCAACAGATCAATCAATGCCGCGGCCTGGTGGCGCTGTGCACCGACGATTGGCTGCGCTCACCGTGGTGTCTCGCCGAGGCCATCTTGGCGCGGGAGAAGGGCAAGCGGATCTTTCTTCTCGTCACCCCCGATGTGGACCCGCAAAAGGTGCCTTTTCCAGAGCGCCAGTTTCTGCGCCTCGTTGATCTCACCCGCGGGGAGGCCTATGGCCGCCTCTGCCGGGACTTGGAGGCTGCGGGGTTGAAGGACGATTTCCAAGTCCCCACGCGGCCCTATCCGGGGCTCCAGCCCTTTGGCGAAGACGACGCCGCCGTGTTCTTCGGCCGCCGGGCGGAAATCGAGAAGGTCCAGAATGGGCTTAACCGGCGCCGAGACGGTAAGGCGGCGGGCTTTCTGCTGGTGCTCGGCGCCTCCGGGTGCGGTAAGTCGTCCCTGGTGCGCGCCGGTGTCCTGCCGCGCCTCAGGGGCAAGGGGCCGAGCGAGGAGCGCAAAGCAAAGGAAGATTGGGTGATTCCGGGACCGTTCTTTGGTCGAGAGGGACTGAATGGGCTGGCGCGGTCGCTCGCCCGCGCCTTCAACAAGGCCGGCCAACCGCGCGACGTCACCGCCCTACGCGACCGCATCGCCGTTGCCAGCGACGCGGATGACGATACCAAGCGCGGCGCTGCACGGGCGTTCTGTGATCTCGCGAACGAGTTGATCGTGGCCCGCAGTTTGGATGACGCCCTGGTCCTGCTGGTGCTGGACCAGCTCGAAGAAGTCTTCAGCGCGACGGAAGGTTCCGATGGTCCGGCGCTGCTGGAGCTGCTGCTCGCCGCCTCCGGGCAACCGGGAAGCCCGGTCGTGGTGCTGGCCACGATGCGCTCGGATTTTCTGAACGCTTTTCAGCTCTTTCCGGGGGCGAGCGAGCGCTATCAGGAGGTGACCCTCGACCCGATGCCGAGGGAGCGCTTCGGCGAGGTGATTGAGGGTCCGGCAAAGCGCTTCGGGCTCGGGCTTCAATCGGGGTTGACCGAGCGCCTGATTGAAGACACCGCCCACAGCGATGCCCTGCCTCTGCTCGCCTACACCCTAGAGCGACTTTATCAGCACCTCCTTGAGCAATGCAGTAACCAAGGCAGCACCTTGAAAAACCTCACCATCGAGGCCTACGAGAAACTGTTTCCGCCTGTGGTGGTTCGGGAAGCGAAGGATAGGCAAACCGAATACCGCGGGGTCGCCGCCGCCATCAAGCACGTTGCCGACGAAATCCTCAAGGAAGCCGGCTATCGTGACCTTCCCCCAGACAGTGCGCGGCTGCGCGACCTGCGGCGCGCCTTCTACCGGCTCGCCAAGGTCGGCGAGGAGGGTCAGTTCACGCGCCAGATCGCCTCTTGGACCGGGATGCCGGAGTCGTCCAGGGTGGTGCTGGAGCGGTTTGTGGACAAACGCTTGCTCGTCTCCAGTGGTAAGCACGGCGAGGAGGCCACGCTCAGTGTCGCCCATGAGGCGCTGTTTCGCGTCTGGGACACCCTGCGGCATTGGCTCGGTGAGGATCGCAGCGCGCTGCGGCTGCGGGCGCAGATCGCCCAGGCGGCCAAGGAGTGGGACGCGGGGGGC
>JBAPTW010000337.1:0-17271 GCA_049282355.1 Gammaproteobacteria bacterium
GGACAATCCTGAGAATCTGGTCCACAAATTTCTGGCTCGATCCAGCTGGTACGATTGAGGCCACAGATACGGAACTGCGCCAGTGCCTAGAAAACGAGCACACGGAGCTGGATACAGAACCGGCGCGCTCCGAAGAAAATGCCTCTTTTGAAGAATCAGAGACGACCTTGATTGATGATAATGAAGGCATGCCTGAAGTACGCTACGCAGATGTGGTTACCCCGCCCCAAGGGCTGGAGTCCTCGACAGCTGATATTCGTCTGGTCTCATATCACGATGCGCCAAACTTCCCAGAGCTCAAGCCGACGGCGTTTTGGGAGCAAAATTACCGAGCTATCCTGCGGCGTTTTATTGCACATATCATCAAGCACGAGGCGCCCATCCGCGTTGACGTACTGGCGCGAAAGGTAGCCAGAGCACACCACATGGCCCGCACCGGCAATCGAATTCTGGCGCGCGTTAAAGAATTCCTGCCACTAGGCGTGCCACGTACCCGTGACAGCGGTGAGACCATCATTTGGCCACCGGGCATGGAGCACGAGACCTGGGAAACATTTCGTACCGGTAGCGATCGCTCAGTCGACGAGATCCCAATGGAGGAACTCGTTGCACTCGCGGCGATCCTGATAGACCGAGGTGTGCGCGATGCCGATCTTGTGGCGAAGATGGGTCATGAACTTGGTCTTTCGCGCGTCCGGCGGGTGACTCGCGAGCGCCTCGATCGCGCAGCGGATCTGGCAGTCGGTCGTCGCACTTAGCATGGATGGGAGGTAGGTGTTATTAGCGCACAGTTGTAGCTTCCCCGAAAAATGAAGCAACACTTTGAGTCATCTCGAGGACCAATTTTCTGTCACACCTTTGTCACACCACGAACGAAATTCCGCGTGATCCGGCCATACCGGGCAACTGGCTATGTGATTCATATTTCTTGTGATAACCTGCAAGCACCTGAAACAGAACGGGCCTGGCAACGATTCACACGGCAGGGGTCGCTGGTTCGAACCCAGCATCGCCCACCAATCAAGTCAATGGCTTACACAAAGGTCTTTTGATCTGTTAACATTTTTCCGGACAGATTTTCACATGATGACGTGAGCTTGCTCGTATACCAGCGGGGCAAGATAGCCGATGGTCGAATGGCGCCGCTGGCGGTTGTAGAAGACTTCGATGTATTCAAAGGTTGGGCGTTGCGCTTGCGCTTGGTTTTCAAAGTCCTCCAGGTAAATCAATTCCGATTTCAAGCTGTAGAAAAAGCGCTCGACGACAGCGTTATCCCAGCCGTTGCCTTTGCGGCTCATGCTCGGTTGGATCCCATGTAGGTTGAGGATTTCGAGGTAACTGTCAGCCCCGTATTGGCTGCCGCGGTCGGTGTGCATGAGCAGTCCTGGCGCCGAGCACTGACCCGAAACTCACCTTGGTGCTGCTCCGTCCAGCCGCCGCTTTTAGAATGTCGCGCTCCTCCTTCAAGTGCTTGTGCTCCTGACGCAACCGCTTGAGTTCCTCATACAAGCGCGCCTCAACCAGTGGGCGATGTGAGACCTGACCCTCTGCTGCTAGCACCACTGTTACGATTGCCTCGGTTGCCCCGCGGTCTCACATGTGGACACGCCGAAAAGTGAGTATGCTGGGCACCAACTCATGGCGACGGTCGCCAGCGGCACCAGTCCCACCAGCCCCCAAAGTGTCTTCGGACCGACGAACATGAGGCTTAGAAGCCCAATACCGACAATTATCCGAAGCGCTTTATCGATGTTACCGACATTCTTGGTCATTGCCTTAACCCCTCATCGTTAGCTGTCAATCGTCGAGATATGGTCCGATCATCTCACCTCACCCACCTTGAACGAAGTGGAATGTGTCACATAAGGTACAATACTAACCACTGGCGGAAGAATTAGTGAGGTAGTTCTTTGAGTAGTTCTTTGATGCGAATCGTCGATCTGAACAGCGCGGTACCGGCGCCGGCTCGAAAGCTTCCGGAGAGGCACCAGATTGACAGGCAACACCAATGGGATCTCGACTCGATGTATCCCGAGCCAGCAGCGTGGGAGCGAGACTTAGCGGATCTGGACACTCTGGTCTCGCCGCTGGAAGCCATGAACGGAAAGCTGAATTCGGCCAAGGCCATTTTCGATCTTTTCGAGGCACGCTCCCAGCTTAGCCGCCGTCTGGAAAAGCTCTACGTCTACGCCCACTTGCGCGAGGATGAAAATACCTCCGAAACCAACAACCAATCCCGGATGGCGAGGATTCGCAGCCAACATGTCGAGGTGGCCAGTCGGCTGGCCTGGATCGAGCCGCAACTGCTCACCCACTCCGAAGAGCAACTGCGTGCCTGGGCCGAGGACGAGCTGCTGCGAAACGATCGCTATCTCATGCAGCAACTGCTGAGACAAAAATCGCATATCCTCTCCGACAAGGAGGAAGTGCTGCTTTCCAAAGCGGGCGAGATCTTCGGTGCCTCCTATCAGACATTTAAGCTTCTCACCAACGCAGACATCCAGTTCCCCCAAGTCAAAGCCGAAGGCGGCGAGCTCCAGGAGCTTTCCAGCGGGCGCTACCTGGCATTACTGCAAAGCCGCGATCGGACGGTACGCAAAGAGGCCTTCGACGCCATGTACAGCACCTACGGGGCGGTCAAGAACACCTTGGCCAGCACTCTTGCTGCCACGGTGAAGTATCACAATTTCAACGCCGCGGTGAGGCATTATCCCTCAGCAGTAGAGGCCGCCCTGCATGAGGACAACGTGCCTGTTAGCGTCTACGACAACCTCATCGAGTCGGTACACCTAGCGCTGCCGGCCTACTTCGACTACGTCAGCCTGCGCCGGCGCAATCTCGGCCTGCCAAAGCTCGATATGTATGATTTCTATGTTCCCATCGTGCCCGAGTACGAGCTGAAGGTGCCTTTCGAGCAGGCCCGCGATTGGGTGATGGCCGCGTTGCAGCCCCTCGGAGACGCCTATCTCAAGGTGCTGCAATCGGCCTTCACCGATCGCTGGATCGACATCTATGAGAACAAAGGAAAGCGTTCTGGCGCATACTCGAGCGGCTGCTACGACAGCCTGCCTTACATCCTGCTCAATTACAATGAAACCCTAACCGATGTGTTCACGCTGGCCCACGAGCTCGGACACTCGATGCACAGCTGGCTCGCCAATCACACCCAGCCCCATCGGCTCGCCCAATACCCCATTTTCACCGCGGAGATCCCCTCCACGGTCAATGAGGCCCTGCTGCTCCAGCACCTGCTGAAGACCCAGCATGACGAGCGGTTCCAAAGCTATTTGTTGAATCATTACTGCGATCAATTCAAGGGCACGGTGTTCCGCCAGACCATGTTTGCGGAATACGAGAAGACCATTCATGAGCTGGATGCCCAGGGCACGCCTTTGACCTACGAAAGCCTGGGGGAGCGCTATGCGGCGCTAAACGACCGGTACTACGGTCCGGAGGTGGAAGCGGATCCACAGATCTCCCTGGAATGGGCGCGTATCCCGCATTTTTATTTCAACTTCTATGTCTACAAATATGCGACCAGCTTCTGTGCATCGCAAATTTTTGTGAAACGGCTGTTGCAGGACGAGTCCGAGCGGGATCGTTACCTCGGGCTACTGCGGGCTGGGGGCTCGGATTCTCCTCTTGATCTCGTCCGGCGCGCCGGCGTCGATCTAACGGACCGAGCTACGTTCGACAACGCGTTTGCCACCTTCAAGGCGACGGTGAGCCAATTGGACGCGGCACTTTCGAGACTTCAATCATGACGGCTTGTTATACCAGCAACGCCGATACCGGTCGCTTTTTCTCCCGCTTGGCAGGCCTCTATCGCTTGCACTTTCGCTTGTTTGGGTTTGAAAACACTCAGCGGCAATTGATCGAAGGGACAAGAAGAGCAGGATTTCGCGGCGCCGAGTTGCTGGAGGTCGGGTGCGGTGCTGGCCATCTGCACCAGCGGTTGCTCGAAGACGGCGCCGCACGGGCGCTCGGTGTCGATCTTTCGCAGACTCTATTAGCCGTGGCGCAAGCGCAGGCGAAAGCGCAAGGTCTGGAGCAACGTACCGCCTATCGGCTCGGCGATTTTGTGCAGATTGCTGACGAGATCCCGGAAGCGGATATCACCATTCTCGACAAGGTGGTGTGCTGCTACCCGGACTGGCAGGCACTTGTTGACGCGACGCTAACGAAAACCCGCCGCGTCTATGCCCTTACCTATCCGCGGGACCGCAGCACCACCCGCGCGGGTGTGTGGCTCATGCGCCGCGGGCTGCGCCTCCTCGGTTGTTGCTACCAGCCCTACCTTCACGATCCCGAACGAATCCAGACTCGCATCCTCGATCATGGCTTTCGCCGGACCTTTAAGGCGCTCACGGCCTCCTGGATGACAGAGGTCTATAGCCGCGAGGCGGTAAGATCAATGGGGTCAGACTCGATTGAAAGTTATCCGTCGTCTAGGGCTTGCGCTAAGATAGGACAATGGCCGCCCCAAGAGGAGCAAGCCCATGGCCCGTCAACCCCGATTTATCCTTCCCGGACAGCCGCAACACGTCATCCACCGGGGAAATAACCGAAGTGATATCTTTTTCAGCGAGGATGACTATCTTTTTTACCTCGATGCGCTGTGCTCTGCTGGGCAGAAGCATGCGTGTGAGGTTCATGCCTATGTGCTCATGACGAACCATGTCCATTTGCTGATGACGCCGCAGCAGGGAAATAGCCTCAGCAAGGTGCTGCAGTCTGTCGGCCGACGCTTTGTGCAGCATATCAACTTTACCTATGAACGCACCGGAACACTGTGGGAAGGCCGTTATCGATCGACCCTAATCGACTCCGAGCGTTATCTGCTCACCTGCATGCGCTACATTGAGCTCAACCCCGTGCGGGCGGGGCTAGTCAGGCATCCACGTCACTACCGCTGGTCGAGCTATCGGGCCAACGGGGAAGGCAAGCACGACCCCCTCCTGAGTCCCCACAGCCTCTACGAGAACCTTGGCCGCACCGCGGTTGACTGCCGACGCACGTACCGTGAGCTTTTTAAGGCCCCTCTCGAAGAAGCCACGATCAATGCCATCCGACAATCCACCAATACGGGATGGACGCTGGGAGATGATCGCTTTCGACGCGCAATAGAGGCCCAGCTGAAGCGGCGCGCACAACCTCTTCCGCGAGGTGGTGATCGGCGCAGTGTGAAGTACCGCAAGAATCCGATCAATCCAGTCTGACCCCATTGATCCTAGCCGGGTTGGCAAATTGTGAACACGGTCGAATCGGCTAGCAATCCAATTTGGTAGATTAGCCATCGTCCAGCGGTACCACATTCGCCGCCGGGCAGGGCAACCGCTGCTGTTGGCGCTGCGGTAGCCACAGCACCACGGCCCCCGATGTTGTAGTGAACATAAGCCGGCATCTAGCGTCTAACGTATTGAAATAATGTGAAAAGTATGAATAGGTGCAGCAACAAGATACCGCTTCGGGCCAAAGCCATTTCGTCACATGGGACGCCACGAAGGCCATGCCAACTGGCATAGTCACAGAGAGCCGTCTGCAAATTAGTGAGTCAGCCTGCCGGTGGACGGTGCGGGCTATGTCTGCGCTGCGCCGACGCCTCGGGGTGAATGTGCGGCTGCATTACCGAGAGGGTCAGCTGGAAGCTGGGCAGATTTTCCTTTTCAATCATTTTGCCCGTTTCGAGACTTTTATTCCGCAGTACCTGATCTACCAGCAGACCGGTGCCTACTCGCGTTCTATCGCCGCCGCCGACTTGTTCTCCGCCGACGATGCGTTCGCGAATTACTTGATGAAAGTCGGTGCCGTTCCGAACAACTATGCTCGTCTGTTGCCCTTCCTAGCCGAGGAGATCTTGCGAGGTCGTAAGGTCATCGTATTTCCAGAGGGCGGGCTGGTCAAAGACCGCCAGGTGCTCGATCACCGGGGGCGTTA
Organism: Gammaproteobacteria bacterium; assembly: GCA_049282355.1. Lineage (GTDB taxonomy): Bacteria > Pseudomonadota > Gammaproteobacteria > HK1 > HK1 > JAGTVB01. Next base: position 5,938 of record JBAPTW010000337.1, read on the forward strand.
CAGCATCTATTCCAATTCGGCGTCGCGCCGACGCAAGCATCACGCGGGTGCGGCGGTGCTAGCCCTGGTGCTGGACGCCTTCAAGAGCGCATTGCACTCCTTTTCCGTTGCCGGCGATACCGAGGCGCTGGAGCACTGGACAAAACAGCTTCGGCTAGCGAGCGTCGACGCACTGCTCGTGGCCGCGCGGCGCCCCACGCTGATTATTCCGGCAAATATTACCTTCTATCCCATACGCGTCAGCGATAATGTCCTGCGCAAGGGCGTGGAGCTCTTCAGTAAAGGTCTCAGCGAGTCCTTTTCCGAAGAGCTGCGCATCGAGGGGAACATCCTGTTCGAGCGCACCGATATGGATGTGCGGCTGGGTGATTCCGTGTCGCCGAGCGTGTTTTGGCATGACTGGGAACGCCGGCTCGCGACGCGACTCGTGCGCCACAGTGAATCCCTGGATACGCTATTTGACTCGCGCACCCGGCCAAATCGGTGGGACAATCGCTTGCTTGCCCGCCAGGTCCGGCGATACTCGGAGAGACTAAGGGATCAGTCTATGCGCCAGATGTATACCGGTGTCACTGTGAATCTGAGTCACCTGGCATCGCGGCTCATTCTTATGTTGCTTAAGAAAGGCAAGACGGAGGTCGCCAAGGAATTCTTTCACAAGGCGCTTTATCTCGCGATCAAGAACATTCTGGCGGAGCCTTCCGTCCATCTTCACGATAGCCTGCAGAACCCCAACATTTGTGGACAAATCATCGATGGCACCTGTTCCGACTTGGTCGAATTCCTCATTGGGCCGGCGGCTAAGCTGGTGGCGGTGGATGTCGAGCATTATCGCTTTCTCCCCAAACTACGCGAACAGCAGCCGTTTCATCGGGTGCGCTTAGAGAATCCGGTCGCCGTCTATGCGAATGAGATGGCGCCGGTGGCTGGCGCCGTGCGCGCTGTCGAGGAGGCGTTGCGCGCCGCGAGCACGCTGGACGAGCGGGCATTGGCAAAGCAGCTGTTCGCAGACGAGTGCGCGGCCTACGCCGACGATAAGCAGGTTTTTTCACAGCCTCGCTACCAAGAGATCAATTGCCAACAGACCGCCACCGAGGAGGGTGAGCCCTATCTGCTGCTACCAAAGCGTCGCCCTGCGCTCGCCATCGTTTTGGTGCACGGCTTTCTAGCTTCGCCGGCAGAGCTGCGCGCCTTGGCTGAGAAGCTCCATCAGGCCGGATATGCTGTGATCGGCGTACGCCTCAAGGGGCACGGCACCTCGCCTTGGGATCTGAACGCGCGCCGCTGGCAGGATTGGCTGGATTCGGTACGCCGGGGTTATCGCGTCGTATCCGCCTTTGCGGATAAGGTCTGCCTGGTGGGATTCTCGCTGGGAGCAGACTTGGCGCTGCACTACGCGGCGCAACAGCCGGCGGGCCTTGCCGGCGTGGCCGCAGTTTGTCCACCGCTGAAATTCCGCGACCGCAACATGAGGCTCGTGCCCCTGGTGCACGGCGCCAATCAACTGGTTCGTTGGAGTGCCGCAGGCGATGGACCGATGCCCTTTCGCGTGAACGTCTCGGAGCATCCGCACATCAACTATCGCCATATCCCCATTCGGGCGCTTCGCGAGGTATCGCGCCTGGTGGACGACGTCAAGCGCTGCCTGCCGCAGGTGCGCTGTCCAGTGGCGATCCTGCAAGCAAGCGATGACCCGGTGGTGGATCCGAGCAGCGCGGTGCGGGTCCATGAGAAGCTGGGATCGTCACTGAAAACGCTCCACATGGTGCCGGCAGACCGGCACGGTATCCTGCATGAAAACACGGCGGATACTCACGCGCGCCTGCAGGCCTTTCTCAGCTCCCTGATCGCCCCCCCCGCACAGCGCAAAGCTCGGTGGCCCGCCTGGGGGCGAAGCAAGCATCCGTGGCTTCGCGCCTACCCCGCCGGCATCGACTGGGGGGAAGCTGTCTCGATGAAACCCTTGAGCGCGATCTTTGAAGAGGCCATTGCACGTTTCGCATCCTGCCCTTGCATCGATTTCCTCGGCAAGCGCTTTACCTATGCAGAGATCGGCGCCCTCGTTAATCGGGCAGCCAAAGGTTTGCAGGCGCTCGGCGTTCGCCGAGGCACCAAGGTTGGGCTTTGCCTTCCCAACACACCTTACTTCATTATCTGTTATTACGCCGTGCTGAAAGCCGGCGGCACCATCGTTAACTACAACCCGCTGTATGTGGAGCGTGAGCTGGAGCATCAGGTCGAGGATTCTCATACGGACATCATGGTGACGCTCGATCTCCGTCAGCTTTACCCCAAAGTCGCCGCTCTACTCGGGCGCACCCGACTGAAGCAAGTGATCGTCTGTCGCACGGGCGACGTCTTGCCACCGGTGAAAGGCGTACTCTTCTCCGTACTAAAGCGCAGCGAACTGGCGGCGATTCCACCCGGCCCCGAGCAGGTACCTTTCACCACACTCATTGCCAACGATGGCCGCGTGCCGCCGGTAGCGGTCGATCTGCAACAGGACGTGGCAGTACTGCAATATACGGGTGGAACGACCGGGCTGCCGAAAGGCGCCATGCTGACCCATGCCAATCTGGCGGCCAATCTGGAACAAGTGCGCCGCTGGTTTCCCGCGCTGGAAGAGGGGCGGGAACGGATGCTGGCCGTGCTGCCGCTCTCGCACGCCTTTGCCATGACCGTGGCGATGAACCTCGCCGTGGCAGCGGGTGCGGAAATCATTCTTCATCCTCGGTTCGAGCCGAAGCGCGTTCTGAGAACCATCCAGACCAAGCGCGCGACGCTTTTTCCCGGCGTTCCCGCCCTTTACACAGCCATCACCACCAGCTCCGATCTCACCAAATACAACCTCTCATCCCTGAAATTCTGTCTTTCGGGGGGCGCGAGCTTACCGCTTGAGACCAAGCGTCGTTTCGAGAAGCTGACCGGGTGCGCTCTCGTCGAGGGCTACGGCCTGAGCGAGTCCTCGCCGGTGGCAACCTGCAACCCCATCGGCGCTGGCAACAAACCGGGATCGATTGGTCTCCCGCTTCCCGGCACTGTCATCGAGATCCGTTCACTGGATGATCCAACCAAGGTGCTGCCAACAGGGGAGCGCGGCGAGATCTGCATCCGCGGTCCCCAGGTCATGCGCGGTTATTGGCAGCGTCCCGAGGAGACAGCGGCGACGCTGGCCGGCGACTGTCTGCACACCGGCGATATAGGCTACACGGATGACGAAGGCTATGTCTTTTTGCTCGACAGACTAAAAGATCTCATTGTCTGCAACGGCTACAACGTCTATCCGCGGGTGATTGAGGAAGAGATGCAGTTACATCCCGCCGTCGAAGAGGTGACGGTAATCGGCGTACCGGACCCTCACCGCGGTCAGGTGCCGAAAGCGTTCGTGAAAATTAGGGCGGAACACGCGCTGAGCGAAGAGGCGCTGCACGATTTTCTCCAGGATAAGCTGTCGCGCATCGAACGGCCGCGCTTTATCGAGTTTCGCGAGGAGCTGCCAAAAACGGTGATCGGCAAGCCATCAAAAAAAGCGCTGATAGCCGAGGAACAGATCCGGGCCGGTGGAGACGGCGCAGGTATCGCTGCATGACCAGAAACCGTAAGGAGCCTATGTTGATGAAGAAGATCCTGATCGCCGATTACGTTCGCTCGCCGTTTACACCGGCCCACAAGGGGGCACTGAGCAAGGTTCGTCCGGACGAGCTCGCCGCCCAGGTGATCCGTGCCCTCTTGGCCAAGTCGGCGGCGGATACGAAGACCATTGAGGATCTCATCCTCGGCTGTGCGTTCCCAGAGGCCGAGCAGGGCCTTAACGTGGCGCGCCTGATCGGGTTTTTGGTCGACTTGCCGTTGTCGGTAACGGGCGTGACCGTGAACCGTTTCTGCGGCTCTTCCATGCAAGCGGTGCACATGGCGGCCGGCGCCATCCAAATGAACGCCGGTGAGGCATTTATCTGTGCCGGCGTGGAATCCATGAGCCGAGTGCCGGTGATGGGCTTCAATCCCCTGCCCCACCCTGGCCTCTATCAGCGCTATCCCCAGGCCTACATGAGCATGGGAGAAACCGCCGAGAACGTGGCCCGGCAATACCAGGTGACGCGCCGCGAGCAGGAAGCGTTCGCGCTCACGAGCCAGCAAAAGGCGGCAGCAGCCGAGCAGGAAGGCCGCTTCGCGGAAGAAATCGTTGCCATCGACTGGGACGGGACCGGCATCGAGCGAGACGGTTGCATTCGCCCGGAGACCACCCTAGAGGCGCTGGAATCATTGAAGCCGGCCTTTGACGCCAACGGCACCGTGACCGCAGGCACTTCCTCTCCGCTCACCGACGGGGCGGCGGCAGTCCTTGTTTGCACCGAAGAGTGGGCGGCGAAGAATGGGCGCGAGCCGTTGGCGCAAGTAAAGAGCATCGCCACCGCCGGCTGCCCGCCGGAGCTGATGGGCCTTGGGCCGGTAGAGGCCACCCGGAAAGCGCTAGCCAGAGCCAACCTGTCAGTGACCGACGTGGATGTGATCGAGCTCAATGAAGCCTTCGCTTCCCAGAGCATTGCCTGCCTGCGCGAGCTCGGCTTGGAGCCGTCCCGCGTCAACCTCGATGGCGGCGCCATTGCGCTGGGACACCCTCTCGGTGCCAGTGGCGCGCGTATCACCGGCAAAGCCGCGGCGCTGTTGCGCCGCGAGGGCGCCCGCTATGCTTTAGCCACTCAGTGCATCGGCGGGGGCCAAGGCATCGCCACGATCTTGGAGGCGCTCTAGATGACCGCGATTCAGAAGGTGGGCGTGATCGGGGCGGGCGTGATGGGCGCGGGCATCGCCGCCCATGTCACCAACGCGGGAGTACCGGTGGTGCTGCTCGATATTGTCCCCGAGGGTGCCCGCGATCGCAATGCGCTTGCGACAGGGGCGATCGCGAGGCTGCGTAAAGCCGAGCCGGCCGCCTTCATGGAGCCGCGCAATGCCCGCCTAATCACCGCCGGCAATACTGAGGATCACCTGGAGCTCTTAGCCGAATGCGACTGGATCATCGAAGCCGTCGTGGAGCGCCTGGAGGTAAAGCGCGCTCTGTACGGGAAGATCCATGCAGTGCGCAAACCCGGCTCCATCGTCTCCTCCAACACCTCGACGCTGCCGCTGGCGCTATTAACCAATGGGCTACCGGAGGCCTTTACCCGCGATTTTCTGATTACCCATTTTTTCAACCCGCCCCGCTACCTGCGCCTGCTGGAGCTGGTCATCGGTCAGCAGACTCGCCCAGAACATGCGGCGATCATCCGCGAATTCGCCGATGTCGCCCTCGGCAAGGGGGTGGTCGACTGCCATGACACGCCCGGCTTCATCGCCAATCGCATCGGCATCTTTTGGCTGCAATGCGCCGTCACCGAGGCCATTGACAGCGGATTGACGGTCGAGGAAGCTGACGCGGTGCTCGGTCGACCGGTGGGGATACCGAAAACCGGCGTCTTCGGTCTGCTCGATCTCGTGGGTCTCGACCTGATGCCCCATACGCTGGCCAGCATGGCCGAGGCGCTGCCACCGACCGACCCCTTCCACGCGATGCTCCGCGAGCCCGAGCTGGTGAAAAAGATGATCGCCGCGGGCTACACCGGGCGCAAGGGCAAGGGCGGCTTCTACCGCCTCAATAGGTCTTCGGGCAAAAAGATCAAAGAAGCCATCGATCTCAACACCGGCGCCTACCGCCCCACCACTGAAGCCAGCTTAGAAAGCCTCAAAGCCGCCCGGGCCGGCGGGCTGCGCGCGCTGGTGGAGCACGCCGATAAAGGGGGACGATACGCCTGGCGGGTGCTCTCCCGCACACTTGCTTATGCCGCCTCATTGGTGCCGGAGATTGCCGACGAGGTGGTGGCCATCGATAGCGCCATGCGGCTTGGCTACAACTGGAAGTACGGCCCCTTTGAGCTCATCGACCAGTTGGGGGCGCCCTGGTTGGTGCAACGGTTGACGGCGGAAGGCCAAACCGTCCCAGCGCTTCTGCAGCAGGCCGCCGAAGGGAATCGCCACGGCTTTTACCGGGTCGACGACGGCCATCTGCACTATCTTGACACGGACCATACCTATCATCGTATTGAGCGCCCCGTTGGCGTGTTGCGGCTCTGCGACATCAAACGCTGCTCGCGACCCTTGATCAGCAACGCTTCGGCCAGCCTCTGGGACTTGGGCGACGCGATTGCCTGTCTCGAGTTTCATACCAAGATGAACACCCTCGATCCCGGCGTTCTGGAGCTGCTCGAAAAAACGCTGCAGGTGGTGCCCGAGCGGGGTTACCGCGCCTTGGTCATCTACAACGAAGGCACGCACTTCTCGGTGGGCGCCAACTTGGGGCTCGCGCTGTTTGCCGCCAACATCGCCGCCTGGTCGGAAATTGAAAGCATCGTCCAGCGCGGGCAGAAGGTCTATCAGGCCCTCAAGTACGCGCCCTTTGCGGTCGTCGGTGCACCGTCTGGCATGGCCCTCGGCGGGGCGTGCGAGCTGCTGTTGCACTGCGATGCCATCCAAGCCCATGGCGAAACCTACATGGGCCTGGTGGAGGTTGGCGTCGGAGTGGTACCGGCGTGGGGTGGTTGCAAGGAGCTACTGCAACGCTGGACAGCGTGTCCTCACTGCCCGCGTGGACCGATGCCGCCGGTGATGAAAACCTTTGAAACCATCAGCATGGCGACGGTCGCCAAGTCAGCGGCGGAAGCCAAAGCGCTCTTGTTCTTGCGCAACGGTGACGGCATCACCATGAACCGGGATCGGCTGCTGGCGGACGCAAAGGCCAAGGCACTGGCCCTGGCGCAAGGCTATACGCCGCCGCCCAAACCCGCCTTTGCCCTGCCCGGCGAATCCGGATGCATCGCGCTTCATCTCGCCGTGGATAATTTTCAACGGCTCGGCAAGGCCACTGACCACGATGTGGTGGTTTGTAAACAGCTGGCGAAGGTGGTGAGCGGCGGCGACACGGACATGACCGAGGCCGTCTCCGAAAACGAGCTCCTGGCGCTCGAACGCCGCACGTTCATGGAGCTCGTGCGTCACCCGGCAACGCTCGCGCGCGTTGAGCACATGCTAGAGACCGGCAAACCGTTGAGGAACTGATGATGGTCGAATACCGAGCACCGCTGCGCGACATGTATTTCGTCTACGATGAGCTGTTCGCCGCAAGCCAACTCCAGCAGCTGCGGGGCTACGAGGAAGTGACACCGGATCTGGTCGAGGCCATTCTGGAAGAGGCGGCGAAATTTTGCCAACAGGAGCTCGCGCCCCTCAACAGCACCGGCGAGCGGGAAGGCTGTCGTTTGGAAAACGGCGTGGTGCGTACCCCGACGGGGTTTCGAGAAGCCTATCAGGCGTTTGTGGAGGGTGGCTGGAGTGCTCTCAACTGCGCCCCGGAATACGGCGGTCAAGGGCTCCCCCACGCGGTTCACGTGTTGGTGGAGGAAATGATCTGCTCGAGCAACCTCGCCTTTAGTCTCTATCCCGGCTTGACTCACGGGGCGTATGTGGCCCTGGAGCGCTTCGGGAGTCAACCACTGAAAGACACCTATTTGCCCAAACTGGCGGCCGGGGTGTGGAGCGGCACCATGTGTTTGACCGAGCCGCACTGTGGAACAGACCTCGGTCTTTGCAGAACCAAGGCGGTGCCGCAAGAAGACGGCAGCTATCGGCTAACGGGAACGAAAATCTTCATTTCCGCTGGCGAGCATGATCTGACCGAAAACATCATCCACATGGTGTTGGCCCGTACCCCGGGGGCGCCGGCCGGCACCAAGGGCATCAGCCTGTTCCTGGTGCCAAAATTATTGCCCAATCGCGCCGGCGGCGTCGGTATGCGAAACGCAGTTCTCTGTGGCGGCATCGAGGAGAAGATGGGCCTTCACGCGGCCGCCACCTGCGTGCTGCATTTCGAGGAAGCGCAAGGATTTTTGGTGGGCGAGCACAACCGGGGCATGTCGGCGATGTTTTCCATGATGAACAAGGAGCGTCTCGCGGTAGGTATCCAAGGGCTCGGGCTGGCAGAGGTTGCCTATCAGGGGGCCACCCGCTATGCCAGAGAACGGCTTCAAGGCCGCAGCCTTGCCGGCGCCAAGCACCCCGAGAAGGCCGCCGATCCAATCATCGTGCATCCCGATGTGCGCCGCATGTTGCTGACCATGCGTGCCTACATCGAGGGCTCGCGGGCGCTTGCCGTGTGGGTGGCCATCGCCTTGGATCAAGCCAGCCGGCAACAGGATGCCAAGCAACGCGAGGCGGCCAACGACCTGGTCGCCCTGCTGACGCCGGTAGTAAAGGCCTTATTCACCGATATCGGTTTCGAGACGACCAACCTCGGATTGCAAGTGTTTGGCGGTCACGGTTATATCCGCGAGCACGGCATGGAGCAATTCGTCCGCGATGCGCGTGTCAGCCAGATTTATGAAGGGACCAATGGGGTTCAGGCGCTGGACTTGGTGGGTCGCAAGCTCCCTGCCCACACCGGCCGCTATCTGCGGCAGTTCTTCCACCCCGTGTTTCACTTCATCGAGACCCACCGCGGCGATGAGCGCTTGAGCGAATTCATCGCCCCGCTGGAAAAAGCATTCGTCCGGCTGCAGCGGGCCACCGCCTTCATTGCCGAGCAGGGTCTCAAGGACCCCGAGGAGGCCGCCGCGGCGGCCAGCGACTACCTGCGTTTGTTCGGTTTGGTGGCGCTGGCCTTTCTCTGGGCGCGGATGGCGCAACTGGCGCTGGCAAAACAAACCGAGGACGAGACAAGCTTTTACGCCGCAAAGCTCGCCACCGCACGCTTTTTTATGCGCCGGCTTCTGCCGCAAACCGGCAGTCTGCTCGCTGCCATCCTATCGGGTAAGCAATCGCTGATGGAATTCGAGGAAGCTGCCTTCTGAAACGCTAGCCGATGAAAAAAGAAAAAAAAGGGGTCAGACCCCTTAAATATGAAAGCTATAAACCACCGGGATGTTACAGTCGGCAGTTTAGCAACCGGATCACGATCTGTCGGTATGAGAACGGTGATGGGTCAAGTCCCAGACCGACGCCCTACCACCTACGACTATGCGAGGCTGGCCCCGTAGTCTCGGGCGACTGACGCGGCCACCCGCCATGTATATTCTATTCGGCCTCTTTGCGAAAACATTGGCCACCGCTCAGACGGGATAGTTACTTATGAGTCCATCAACTACCTCCTCACGTGATTCACTCCCCAGGCGAGTCTTTGCTGCTTTGCGGCGTTCGCGACTGGGCCGGAACAAGGTTATCTCGGGTCTGTATCGGGAAATGGTTATTCGTTTGCATGGGTCAAATGAGGTGCGGATCGGCGAGTTCACGGTGACTTTTGACCCACGCGACCGCTACATTCCCGGAAAATTGATCGTGGACGGCGGCTACGAGAAGAAAGAAATCGCCTTGCTTTGCTCCCTCATCAAACCGGGCGACCTCGTCCTCGATATAGGCGCCAACATCGGGCTGTACACGCTGCCGATGTCGCGGGCTGTTGGCGACACTGGAACGGTCATCGCATTTGAGCCTGACCCGGACAATGCTCGGATTCTCAAGCACAACGTAAGAGCCAATCAATGCACTAACGTCCGTGTAGTTACTTGTGCGCTCGGCAACCAAGACGGCGAAGTCGATTTGTTCCAGAGGAACGAAAACCGGGGGAATCTGAGCTTCGCAGACCTCGCTCGAACCGGAAGATCGGTCAAGGTACCCGTGCGGCGCGGCGCCGCAGTACTACATGAGTTGGCAGTGGGTACTCCAGCAGTTGCCAAGATCGATGTGGAGGGCGCCGAGCCACTCGTGCTCGAGGGCCTTGGTTGTCATCCGCGTTGCGTACAGCTCGAGTTCGTACCAGCACTGCTGCGCGCGCTAGGTTTCGATCCCTTAGAGTTCTTGCAGCACCTTGACTCCGACGGCTATACGATTGCAAGCATTGACCGCGATACGGCAGAGCTACGCGCCACATCGAACGAATCGTTGCTCGAGATGGCCGACACTACCGGACTTGTCTACAATCTCATGCTGATTCGCCAGTAACCCCAGTCGGAAAAAGAGTAAGAAAAAGGGGTCAGACCCCTTAATAAATCGCTCGAAGGACCGGGCACCGGCAAGTCGCATTTGGCCACCGCCCTTGGGGTACAGGCGATTCAGCAGCATCGCTACCGGGTTCGGTTTTTCTCCACTATTGAGCTCGTCAATGCGCTGGAGCTGGAAAAGCAAGCCGGCAAGGCGGCCCAGATCGCCTATCGCCTCACGCATGCTGACTTGGTTATTTTAGATGAGATAGGCTATCTCCCCTTGAGTCGAACCGGTGGGGCGCTGCTGTTTCATCTCATCAACAAACTTTATGAACGCACCAGCCTCGTGATCACGACAAATCTTAGTTTTTCCGAGTGGCCGAGCATCTTCGGAGATGCCAAGATGACCACCGCGTTGCTGGACCGACTCACGTACCAGGGTCATATCGTCGAGACCGGCAACGACAGCTATCGGTTTAAACACAGTTCTATTCAAACCCAAAAGGAGGCCGAACCCGACAACTTATCCACAACTTGAGCCCGCATTGGCAGTGTTTCAGGCGGGTCAAAATTCAGTGCAAATGCCGGATCAGTTTTCGGTGCAAATACACACAGATGGCGTCGTCAGCCTCTATCCTGGCGCCAGCGTCGCCGGAGGTCACATGTGCGAGCGGCTGAGCGTGCTCTCGATTGTGTGAGCAAGTCGCTCGAGGACTTTTTCCTGCTCGCCTTCCGGCATTTCGTTCAAAGGGCGGTCGGGCGAGTTGACAGCCTGGAAGCGGGCCAGGCTCGGGTCCCGTGCGAAGCGCGACGCGCTGAGAATCAATGGCAGAATTCGGACACCCTTTTCCTGCGCGGCGGCCAGCAGCGGCGGCAATTCGGTCTCGTCGATGAAGTCGGAGGCGAAAAAATCGGCGCTGATCAAGAGCACTGCTGCTTGTGCCGCATCAAGAGCGTTGCGAATTTCCTGCTGCCAATCGTCGCCGGGACGGATGTGTGTGTCATCCCAACAGTCCAGGTTACCTTCGCGAACCAACGGCTTCAGATGCCGTTTCAGCCGTTCCAGCCACTTCTTGTCGGCGTGACTGTAGCTGATAAAGACCCTGGGCGGTGCGCCGGTCATCGGCTGACGCCCGAGCGTGGTCGCGGCTGGCTGACCTCCGGTTCCCGTCGTCTGTTTCCCCATAAGGCCTGCTCGAACCTTTCGAAATGATACCGTGCGCCCTGATGGTTCCCTTGTTCCGACCCATCTTCCGGCATAGAATGCCTACGTCAGTTCTGAAAGTATTTGTAAATCATACAGTTATCGCAAAGTGCATGCCTACTC
>JBAPTW010000338.1:0-2798 GCA_049282355.1 Gammaproteobacteria bacterium
CACTGGGTGCCCTATGTGGTGGGGGCTCGCTCGGACATTGTGGTGGCGTTGGACTGGACGGACTTTGCCGATGACGATCAGGCCACCATCGCGCTGCATTTGGTGACGGGCCACGGCCGGGCAACGCCGTTGGTGTGGAAAACGGTGCGCAAGAGTGAGCTCAAGGGTCGGCGCAATCTCTACGAAGACGAGGTGCTGGCGCGCTTGGCCGAGATCCTGCCCGCGGGCGTTCGGGTGACGGTGCTGGCCGACCGCGGCTTCTTTGACCACCGTTGGCTCGAGGTGCTTCAAGCCGACTGGGGCTTTGACTATGTCATTCGGATGCGGCGCAACATTCACGTCACCACAGCCAGCGGCGAGACCCGCCTGGCGGCGCAGTGGGCGGGTCAGGACGGGCGCTCTCGGATCCTTCGCCAGGCGGCCGTGACCGGTGAACAGTATCCGGTGGCCAGCGTCGTGTGCGTGCAGGCCAAAAGTATGAAGGAGCCTTGGTGCTTGGTGGCGAGCGACCCCAAAGCCAAAGCCCGAGAGCTCGTGAACCATTACGCCAAACGCTGGACCATCGATATAGTCTTTACGCAAATGACAAAACCGCACCTGCTCCCTGCTGAGATTGGTGGGGACAACGTAACGGATTTCGACGTCGCCGTTGGTCACCACCACCTGGTCAATCAACAATTCCACGAGTTGTCGCTTCTGCTCAAAAGTGGCGTTCATTAGACCGTTCTGCACACGCCGGCAGAAATCCTCTATGGACGCTCCCAAACTCGCCAACTGCGCTTGCCGATCAACTTGGACCTCCAACTGATGAGCTTGCGCCTTCAAGGCTTGGCTTTTCTCTTCCAGCGCCTTCCGGCGCCGTTGATACTCTGGCAAGGGGATGACGTCTATCAGATAAGCTTGGGTTAAGCGCTCGAGCTGATGTTCGAGGTTAACCCATCCCTTGCGAAGTTGTTCCCGTCGCGCCTGCAGCGACTGCGGCAACCAATGCCCACCATGGGCGCGCTCAAGGGCGTGAATAATGCTCGAGGGATGGATCAAGAGCTCACAGAGGTCTTGCCAAACGAATTCATCCAATCGATGGGCCGGGATGAAGCGCGCTGGACACTTCGTCGCCTGGCAGGAATGGATGGGGTCGAGCTTGCCCCGACAAACGTAATAACCGTAGCCCGACTGAACCGTGCGGGCGATACAACTTAATTGGCACACCCCACAACTCACGAGAGCGCGCAGCAAATAGGTATGAGCCTTGTTATTGCGCCCAGCCAATTGCTGGTTCAACCTGAGCTTGCTCTGTACCTGGTCGAACTGCTCTTGGCTCACGATAGGCGCAATCGTGGCCACAGGGATCCATTCGTTGCGGGGGATGGCGACCGCCGTGGTGCCTGGCTTGCCGATGGGATGGGTGGCTGAACGCCGGATACGCGCCGCGCGCGAGCGCGTGCGCCCGGCGTAGACTTGTCTCGTGTAAGCGGGATTGCTCAAAATCCCGCGAATGCTGGCAGGGTGCCAGCGCGGGTTCCCTTTGGGCGATGGCAGACCGAGCACGCCCAACTGTTTCGCGAGGGAAAATAAGCTGGCGCGCTCTGCAGCATAATTCGCAAACAACTCTTTCACCACGGCGGCTTCTGCCACCTCGAGGTGCACGCCCGCGGGATCGCGCGGGCGATCAGGATCCACCCGATAACCGTAGGGCGCAAACGTCCAGGGCAACAAGCCACCGGCCTGGAGCTTGCGCTGCCGTCCGCGGCGCATCCGCTCCGTAATGAGCGTGCGTTCGTATTCCGCCACCGCACCGCGAATCTGTAACAACAATGGGTCATGAGGATCTTGACTCATCGGTCGGTCTAGAAACTCGACCGCACAGCCAAGACGCTCAAACTCTTCAAGCAACATCATCTGATGCACATAATTGCGTGCCAAACGATCCGGATCAGTCATGAGTACCCGTTCTACGTCCGCCGCGCGTATTGCATCGCGTAGCCGGTCCAGTCCGGGGCGGTTCAGCGTCGCCCCGCTGTAGCCATCATCTCGAAAGATATACTCCTCGCGCAGTTCCCACCCTTGGTTACCGACATGGACCTGAAGACGCTCAAGCTGTTCCTCGATCGTTTGCCGCTCGGCTTGACGTTGCGTTGACACCCGCACATACACCGCAATGCTCATCGTGCACCTCCTGTCCCAATACAGAAGAAACCCCGGGACCCTCAGGCCAATGCTGATCAGTCATCGTGGCCCAACTCAGGATCAGCTGATAGGCACGATCCCAGCGGCGCTCACTCTCCGGGACCGCTTGCCGCTGACGGTGGATCTTCCACTGGCGCTTCGTAAGCACCTCCACAACGATTCGTCTTATCGCCATGAAGGTACTCTGGTCTGCTCCTGTTTTGATTACGTAAGCGTAATGGGCGTCGCGACCAGTTAAGCGCCAGCCGCCCCGTGCGAGTCATGCAGAATTTGTCATTTATGATTAAACCATTGAGCCGAGCTTTCGAGACACCAAAGACTTGCGCTTCGGGATGGGAATGAGCGCGACCCACACCAAGAGTCCCACTCGGCGTGACCGGCTGTGGTTGCTCTCGGCGTTTGCCATCGCATTGCTCACGCTCCTCGGCGCGGCCGGCGAGAGTCTTGGCTATGATCGCCTCCTGAAAGCCAATACCGTCAAGCGGCGCACCCATTCGCTGTTTCGACAGGGTTGCCTGCTCTACGACCTGATACCCACTATGTCCGAACACCGCCTGCGCCCTTTAATGCAACGATTCGCCGAACTCCTGCTGCAACAACCCACCTTCAAT
>JBAPTW010000339.1:0-16605 GCA_049282355.1 Gammaproteobacteria bacterium
CGCGAGCGCCGGCAGAGCAAGGCGCACGGTGGCGAAGAACCGCAGTGTACAGGCGAGTACATGAGGATTCTGAGCCGCCGCGCAACGCCGCTATGGCAAGCGCAGTAATTTTTAAAACAGCTTCTAATCCGATGAGCCCTCCTCGGGCGGGCGGCACGCACCAAAGAAATCATAATATTCGATGGCTTCGATGATGCCTTTCGCGCTCTCGTGGTTGCAGAAATAGACGCCTTCGACATCCGCCAAGTGCGATAGCTCTTGCGCCTGCGGGTTAGCCACGACCGCCCCCAGGGTATTGCCGCGTACCATGGTTTCATCGCTGGCCGAGGCACCGACGACGAGGATACGCTCTAAAGGGATATTCCATTGGTCTGCAAAATAGCGCAGAGCAAACCCTTTGGACGCGCGCGCTGGCGTCACATCGAGATATCTCCCTTCGGAAATGAACAGATTAATATTCTCGTCTTCCTTACGAAACAGCCGGTTGATCTCCTCCACGGCAGGTGCTTTGCTGTGGTCGATATCGTAACGCAGCTTGAAGCGCAGCTGCTCACTCCTTCGGCCAAGCTCAAGGCCGGGCAACTCGCGCAAGATTCGGTGTACCGCCCGGGGATTCCATTGGTGATCGATGTGTTGCGCCCAAGCAATGTCGGTCATGAGCTGCGGCGCATAGTGAATCTCTGTGCCCATGCCGGTAATCACCAGGTCCGGTAAGGGTATTTTGTTTTTTCTGAGTAGCTTTAGAGCCCGCCCCAATCCGTAAGCCGTGGCAACGCCAAAACCCACGTGTACTCTTTTGGGCCGTAGCAATTGGACGAAACTCTTCAGCCCCGCCGCATCCCCAAGCAGCGCATGATCGAGCTCCACCACAACCGATCGGTCCTGAAACAAGAGTGCACGCGCTGGCATCTCCCCCACAGGTGGCCGTTCGGCGGCTCGAAGAATGGGTTTGAGCTTTTCCAGGTAATGGGTGGCGTGGGCGTGCCACGCGTAATGGCTCTGAACTCCTTTTAGCCCGTTTATGGCAAGCCTTTGCCAATTATCTTCATCGGTGACGATTTCGAGAAGAGCACGGGCCATGTCTGCTTTGTCGAGGGGATCGATCAACAAGCCGTTATCGCAATTGGCGATGATATCCCGTGGGCCACCGTCTTCTGTGGCCACAAGGGGCAATCCGCTGGCAGCGGCCTCGATAAGGGTTAAGCCGAAAGGTTCCGTCAGTGCCGGATTAACGAAGACGCCCTTGGTCATCGCCGCCAATCGGTAGAGCATCGGGATCTGCCCTGGAGACAACTGCTTAGGATAGGCCACCCGCCCATAGAGGTCGTGGTAATCGACCAGCGCCAGAATCTCACCGAGAATCTCTCGAGGACCGGCATCGAGGTCGCGGATATCATCCCGATTGCCGGCGACAATAACGAGATTAGCCGCCGCCTGCAGGTCGGGTGAGTCGCCGTAGGCATCGAGCAGCGTGACGATGTTCTTGCGCTCATCGAGGCGCGAAAGAGCGAGGATCATGGGCTTATCGGGATCACGAAGGAAGCGCGCGATCGTCTCACGCAGTGGAGCCGCGGACTCCTCCCCCGTAGGAGGATGGAAACGTTCCAGATCCGTTCCGGGCGGGACGACGGCCATTCGCTCGGGCTGGTAGTGATCGTACAGCTCGTATTGCTCCTCGATCTCATTGTGTGAGCTGACGATCACCAGTGAGGTGGCCTCAAGGGTGGCTTCTTCCGCTTCTACTCGACGCGACATATTGTACCGGGACTCGATTTCGTCTCGCTTGAGACCGCTCGCGAGCAAGCGCCGCCGTTTCACTCGCCCTAGTGAATGGCCGGTGTGCACCAGTGGCACCCCCAGTTGATGTGCGATACGCAGCCCCACATAGCCTGCATCCGCGTAATGACTGTGAACGAAGTTGGGGGCACGACCGTGCGCGCGGAAGTAATCAAGGGCGTTATCCGCAAACGCGTCAAGAAAGTCCCAAAGAAGCTCCTTGCGGATATAGCCATCTGGCCCTGCATTGAGCCGCACAATCCGCGCCTTGCTTCCTAACGACTCCTCCGACTCTGCATAATCTGCGTCCACCGCAGCATCCACAATGCGCCGAGTAAAGAGGTCAACCTGCTCCACCTCGGGCCGCTCGGCCAAAGCGCGAGCGAGCTCCACCACATAGAGCGTTTGTCCCCCAGTATCCGCATCGCGCCCGAGCTCCAGATTTTCTCCACGGATCAGCCCGTGAACGCTGAAGAGGGCAATGTATAGCCTGTCGGATTTGATCTGCATGTGTTTATAGACCCATGTCGTCAGGACAAGCGCGAGAAAAGCGCTTCCGCTTCCTGCTGCCCCAGTTTAAAATAATCTTTTTGTGCTGTGCTGTCCTTCAAAGAAATCGTCATACTCTGCAGATTTTCTGGCCTTAAAACATGTACCGGCTTACGGTGATAAGTCTTCCCTTCGATTGCGATCGAATCTCTCCCTGTCGCCTCAAGCAATTTATTGATAATTTCGGCTTGTGAAAAAATTTTCTTGTTTGGAAGTGTCAGGCCCATGTCGCTTACCAGCAAAAACATATTGATGCTGTTAAACGGCAATGTCAGCATCTGACTATGGTAAAGTTTTTCTAAATCTGCATGGTAATCGTGGTCGGTAAAATCGATCGCTATGATCTCATCAACCTCCGGATCCTCAAAAAGGGTGCGCATTGGAGTATTATCCAAATAGCCTCCCTCTACATAAAAGTCCTGCCCAATCGTTATTGCTTTGAAATAGGGAATCGTAGTTATCCCTGCAAGAAAAGCATCCATGAATTGGCTCAAAGTCGAGTCATCGATTTCCGACAACATCTCATTGATCCTAAAACTACGTTTTTCCCGCTTCGTTAAATTGGTGGCAAATATATCCCACTTCACAGCCGCCAGGTGCTCCTGCAATACCGTCCGCCGATGCGGATCATCGAGCAGTAATGATCGGCGACAATTATCTTTATCCACCGTAAAAAGATGCGTGCCTGCCGGCAACAGGGCGGGTCTCAATCCTAGAAAATTGGCGAAGACTTGCGCGATATCGGTTACTTTTAACCTGAGCGTCTTGGTGAGCGTAGGCGGAAACTCCTCGCTATCCCAATCCCACACCATGTAGTCGAGCACAATATTGTTGCCGGAGCTGGTGGAGGTAAGGTGGTTGATTGATACGTTATTTTTCTTGAGCCAGACAAGGGCACCGGCCGTATAAAAGCTTCTGTAGCCTCCGCCGGAGGCGACGAATCCGTATTTCTTCATTGCTCTTTTACACTCCTCAACTTACATACCGTCTACAAAGCTCGGGCGCAGGATGACGGTGATAATGCTTAGTCGTAACGCTAAAGGAACTTGGCATTTTCTCCCACAAAAGGCTCACCGGGCGGAAAACGCGCGGTTTTTGTTTCGGTGCTATCTAACCTCAGGAAATGGCCATCATGCTGATGCATTTTCGTACAATTTCGCCTGTCGGTCCAGGTATTGGCCCTTGCTGGCTACCTGTGCCACAGGCATTACTTTGAAAGCTGTTTAAAAAACTGCTGCCCTTGTCATCGCGGCGTCCCCCACTGCGCAGTTAGTCCCCAGGCACTCCCTGGTGCCCTCCCAATAAATACTTTAAGTGATTTTGCTGGACATCCTCCAGGCTTGTCGTTATGGTACTAAATTGGTAGGCAAGCACTACCCTCGCGGGGAAACGAGGTGCTCTCGTTGCCGGGCGATTTCTGGCAAAGTGCGCTTCCATTTTGCTTCGCGCATAGATTAAAGTATCGAACTGTCTGTGAGAAGAAAAAAGAGGCTTGGCTGCTCCTGTAGCCGAGACATTTTTTTCATGGCCGCAATACAGTCTGCAACATCGTCAGGTGCGACCAGTCAATGCCTGCTAGCGGACAGTCAGTGAGCTTGTCGCCGACATATCGCCAGGTAAAAGGCATGGAATTAGTCCATGAAGGCCTGAATGAGTAAAGACTGCGATCATGTACTCCCTTGTACACTCCGGTTTACTCGCCCCATCCTTGGGGCTCGCCCCTGCGGGGCCAGCCTGCGGCTGTTCAAAATCGTTCCGGACGATTTTGTCTCGCCAGCGTCTCCCTGCGCTCGCCGGGGTTTTAAAACACGCTCTTAGACGGTGTTTTTAAAGATCCTCTACGAGATCGATTGAAAGCATTGTGCTACTAGGAAATAAATTAGGCTTACATTATGGTGACTATATCGAAAGTGCTTACGATTGGAGCGGCCGGCTGTGCGCTGAGCCTCGGTATTGTCGAAATCGCCATAGGGTCGGATAGGGCTGACCTCGCTGGGACAACCGAGCAAGCAGCTAATCGAGCAGCCCAGACCGAGCAGCAAGGTTACGAAATCACCACATCGGTGCCGGCGGATCCTTCGGCGAAGTCGCAGTCCACTGGACAAGCCGAAGCTCCCACCTCCGATGCCAATCAGCCACCGGCGACCGGCAGTGGCTATCCTAGCGGCTATAGGCAGGCACCAGCCTACAATCCGCAACCTCTTCCGCCCCCGCCTGGATGGGGACAACCGGGCTATGGTTCGCCCGCTGTACCGTATGCTGGTTATGGCGGCCAACCTCCGTACGCAGTCGGCTCCCCACCGCCCGGCTATGGGGCTGGTGGGGGCCCAGCACCAGGTGGTGCCTACAGCGGCTGGGGTGGACCGCAACCAGGAGGGGCACCCGGCGGCTGGGGACCGCCTTCAGGAGGTTACGGTCCGCAAGCAGGTGGTCCGCCTGGTGGTGGTCACGGCGGCAGTGGCGGCATGCCCTGGAGCAACATGATGCCCTGGGGCAAAGGCGGTCAAGGTCAGGGCGGCGGCATGCCCTGGAATAGCGGTGCTCAAGGCCAAGGTGATATGCCTTGGAGCAATATGATGCCCTGGAGTAACGGCGGGGGACGGTAAAGAGATTGTCTACGGCGTCTGCACGGTGGTTACGCAGAATGATAGTTGGCTTTCAAGTGTCCCCAAAATAGACGATCGATCGTTTGGGATCAGGTTAAAGAAGAAGCTGGTCCGGCGGCTTTCAACAGTAGCTCTAAGGGACAACTGTCGTGCCTTCCGGCGACGCATCTTTCAGGAAACTATGTTATACTAGGTTGCTCGTCGACAAGTGCTCGAACAGAAACTGGTGTCTTTACTTATGGCCACTGCCTTTCGAGAACCTGATGACGCGAATGAGGCTTTGAGGAGACACTAAAATGCAGCAAAACAAGCTCTATGTGGGCAATCTCTCGTTTTCCACCACTCAAACCGAGCTCGAGCAAGCTTTCGCAGGCTACGGCGAGCTCGAGGAGGTTCGGTTAATCACGGACCGGGATAGCGGTCGATCTCGCGGCTTTGCCTTCGTTACCTTTGCCAGCCAACACGCGGCAGAATCGGCATTGGAGATGGACGGCAAATCCCTGGACGGACGCAATCTGATTGTGAACATCGCAAAAGAGAAAACCGGTGGCCGAAGTAATACCGGTGGTCGTAGCAAATTTAGAAGCTTTTGAGGGCTTCGGATCAGAGGCTGCTTTAAAGACGTTGCCAGTGCCGAGAGAGTAAGACGCGCGGCGGTGGCAAAATCGCCCCGAACGATTTTGAACAGCTGCAAGCTGGCCCCAAAAGGGGCGAGTAAAGAGGGTGTCCACGAAAGTACATGAGGATTTCGAGTCGCCGCGCCATGCCCCTCGACGAAGTGACGTTATTATTGAAAGGCAGTCTCTCAAATCATTCGCAGGATCGAGACGTCGCTAGGGCCAGTTCGGTAGCGACATCTCCCGCAGCCGATTGAGGATACAGCGGATCGTCCTTTGACCTGCGTCATGGAGTCTCAAGGGCTTAGTGACCCATCCACATTGAGGACCAAGCATGCGCCTGACCCGCCGCCAGACAGCAGCGTCAAATGGAACTGACATCTTTTTTCCGCTCCTCGAATGCTGGAATCCAATGACCAAGGTAGCCACTATTGCCGCCGAGGTGAATAACAAACGCGTCTTGTGCAGGATCTCGACCGAAGTTCTTCAGCAGAAGTTTCCTCCATCGAAAAGCGAACCAATGGTGGTCGTCGCGCAAAATAGAGCGGTCATACAAGCCGCTGCCAGAAGGCTAATCGAAAGCGAAGCATACGAAGAAGACGGTTCAATCGTGATTCGGCTGACGGATATCTAGCTCACCCGCAACCACAGCAGCGCCGCTAGCTTTCGGCCTGTACCATCCTCCCGTTGTATCTCTTCCAGAGAACACTGAACGAGGCCGAAACGCTTTTCTGGAAGCGTTATGGCGTCAGATTTTCCGCCACCCTTCACTGCGCCAGCAGGAAATGGGCGTGGGCGGCTGCCACCGGTCGATCGGGATTTTCTTGCCAAGCCTCGGCCCTGACATTCACGATACGGCGCCCCTGCTTGATGACCTTGCCTCGTGCATAAGTATCGCCTGCTAAGCAAGGACGAAGAAAGTCAACGGAGAGGTTAACGATTTTTGGAACGGCCTTGATCTCGGTCTCTGAAAGCAGATGCAAAATGGCGGCGTGCTCGAGAAGAGCGCCGACAACGCCGCCATGAATTGCTTGTAGGATAAAATTACCGATGTTGCTCTCTCGATAACGCAACACGGTGACGAGCCCGCTTTCGTCCCGGAAAGCCTGCAGACCAACCACTCCAGCATAGGGAATCAATTCATTGATAGCCGCAATATTACCGCTCGCTTTCAGGGACTCAATCGTTTTCAGCATGGCTGTCCGCCCCCCTTCGCTTCTGAGGTCGCCCCTGGGCTGAAGCCGCTTCCACCGAGCATGTAGGTACTCGCACAATGGGCGATCGGGTCGCGAAACGTTTCTTGATAGGCGAGCCCGCGAACGAAAGCCACATGGGCAGTCACTTTATAGCACTCAGCCGAAGCAAAGATATCGCGGCCAGCCGCCGGTCGCAGGTAATCGATACGTAGATCCAGCGTCGCGAGCGGCGTAGAGGCCGGAACCGAAGCCATCACCACCACCGCACCTATCGTGTCCATCAGAGTTGTGACGACACCGCCATGAAGAGCACCGGTCCGGGGATTGCCGATTAGTTTCTTGTCGTAGGGCACGTACATCAACCCATGTCCGTAATGCAGCTCAATAACGGTGATCCCCAGCTCTCGACAGTGGGGAAGGCGCTCGAAGGCCTCGATAATATAGGGGATGTTTGGCGGGTGGCAGGGCATGACAAGCCGGCGATGGCGTTTAGTTCGATATGCAGAGAAGAAGGAATCAGCTTGTGATGAACAGAAAAAATATGGTAAAGGTGGCATTTTGCAGACATTCAGCATCGCGAATGCTGCTATGGACCCCGACCGCACTTTTTGGCTTCATTCTGTTCTGCCTGTTCGCACTGCATGCTTTCGGCTGCGCGACGGCGCCACCCACCGGCGATCCGCAGCGCATACTTCGGCTGGTATTGAAGGGGCCCGACCGCGCCAATGACCGGGTTCTCGTCGATCTTCGCAATTCAAACTTGGCGGCAGATATCTGGAGCCCATCGGGTATCGGCCGCGCCACTTTGAAACGTGATTTAGGCAACTGGCCGCAAAACCTCACTATTCTGTTGCATCTCGTGACGCTGGAAGGATTCCGCGCGAATAGCGATACAGAAGAATTTACCTATGCCTTATCCCGCGAGGAGAACCTGCAACGTCAAGCACGCTATCAAGCCGGTGAGGTGCTGGCGCCAATCGAAATCGCAATACCGAGGCGTTTGCTCGCGCCGAGTGCTAAGGAAATTACCATGGCGTGGGTCAATGCTTACCGCGGCTAATATGGCTTTATTTTCTCGATCGCTACTTCAAATCCTCACTCACTCGCTCTCGAATTACCCTACCTGCGGCGTTGCCCCCGCGGCGTGCTCAAATATCAGCTCGCGGTAGTCTTGACTGGGCTTCTCGAGCTCCTCGGCGATAAATTTCATTATGTAATAGCCAATGACGGGAAGCCAAACAAAAATGCTTACTTCGTGTACGAGCCGCGTCCCGCCGTCTTGCGGCTGAAGCGTATAGGTACCACTGAGCTCCATCAATTTTCCCGCTTCCCCCACATATTTCCACCGTACTATTCGTGGGTCGGCGTCATAACGAAACTCGGTCACGGTCCTCACCGTCCCGTTGCGGTTAAGCCCACCGGTCATTGTGCGCTTATATTCTGTCGTATGCAGCTCGAACTGTTTGTGCCGTTCCCCCTCATCGATTTCATGAAATTCGCTGGCGATAACACCTTCTCTGAGCTTGTCGCGCTCAATATTGAATTGCGGATCACAAAGCACCTCCGCAATTCGCTGCCAGGAAAAGGGCAGCAAGAATGATTGGGAAACCTTCATCTATATTTTTCTCCAACTGAGCTGCATCGGCGGCTAATCGATGCCGTCTATCAGGCTTCATTGTTGCCGAAGCCGAGTGATCCGTCCCTTTTTCAGCAAGCTGCTCACTTTCAGGTTTTCCTATCCCTAGGCGCAAATACCCCCTCAGATTGCAGCACTTCGAGCACCTACAGAGCCCTCCGGTGTTACGCAGGGGTGCGTAAGCGGTGATCGGGAGGTAAGATAGAACAAGATAGCGGGGACGCTTCTGTAAAGCACGCCTGAGAAGCTGTTTTAAAACCCCGGCGAGCGCCGGAGTCACAAGACGCACGGTGGCGAACGCTCACCTCACCAGGATATGAAACCAAAGCAAATAATTAGGCATTTTCAGCTCCAGCGGAGCACTCAAGGCGACCGACCGAAGGGGCGCTTGGCGTTTGTCTCTCTCCTGCTCTGGGTTTGTGGGCTCATATCGCTGCCGACGCTCGGGATGGCGCAACTACCCACCGAAGGCGAGCGTTGCCTCCTTGAGGCGATCAAGGATGCCGCCAAGGAGACCACCATCGGCGAGCTCAGAAAATCTTGCGAGCGAGAACCCGAGCCCCCCGGCGAGGTGACCGAGGCGCCGGAGGAAGGCGAGCCCACAGGGCCTATTGAACGCCGGCAAGCCGAACAAGCCGCCCAGATCAGTCCCTTCTTGATCGCCGCCCACCGCCCCAACTATGGGCTATTGGCGACTTACAACCCTGACCCAAACAGCCAGCCATTCCAGGACAACTTGCTCGATGAAGGTGACACACTCTCCAATTGGGAGGCAATGTTCCAGCTGAGCTTCAAGATCCCCATCGTGACCAAGATCTTCTGGGGTCATGGCAATCTTTTCTTTGCCTACACCCAGCGCTCATTCTGGCAAGTATATAACTCTGATCTCTCATCCCCTTTTCGCGAAAACAACTTTGAACCTGAAGCATTCCTTTCTTTTGATACCAACTGGGGACTCTGGGGATGGAAAAACAGCCTTGTCGCGGTGGGTGTCGATCATCAGTCGAATGGAAGAAGCGACCCACTTTCTCGAAGTTGGAATCGGGCGGTCGCTCAAATCGTGGTCGATAATCCGAAATACAATTTGTACTTCAGTCTCAAACCATGGCTTATCTTTGGTGATCTCTCGGACAATCCGGACATCGAGAAATTCATGGGCCATGGAGAACTGCAGGCGGTTTACAAACGCAACAACCAAACCTTTGGCCTGCAGGTGCGCAACAACCTGCGGTCCGAATCTAATCGCGGCGGCTACCAGCTCGACTGGAGCTTTCCTTTATACAAGCGCTGGCGCGGCTATATCCAATACTTTAACGGTTACGGCTACAGCCTGATTGACTATAACCGTAATCAAAACGTCATCGGGATTGGCGTGCAGATCTCGGATTATTTTTGAACCGATGGCCATTGGGTGTGCTTATTGGTTCTTAGCCACCGACTTTCACCATCGGCCGGGCGCATCAGCGACCCAGGAGACCTTTTAACCCCTCCTGTAGGGGCGCACCCAAGTCCTTCGGCACAACCTTTTCCAGCTCCTTGTTAAGACGTTTCCCCGCCTCTTCCTGCAACTTTTCCTTGGCGATTTTCTCTAGATTGAGTCCATACTTGAGGTCAGCATAAGGACCCTTGACCGTAATCGGCACGAACACTCGCTTTTTGTCCTCACTACCTCCGGCCAAAGCGAGGCTCAGCGTATAATCCACGGTGTTCTTGGCAAGATTGGCAGTTCCTTCTCCCTTGGCCAAAATGAGTGAAGTAATGAGCTGCAGGTCTCGATTGCTGAGGATACCCTTGTTGACAGTGGCCGAACCGGTGAGGGACTCAAAAAGGATCGCCTCCCCGGCAGGTTTTGGCGAGCGCCCCTCTAGGAAAGCCACCGCCGCCTCCACCTTGGCAGCCAATTCCTTGTCGTATAAGGCACCCTCGGTTACCGCTAAATTGAGCTTGCCATCAAGAAGCCTCTGCAGCTCAGCAACGCCCGCACCGCGGGTCTGCAGATTGGCCGAGAAGTTTCCCGTGCCGTCCAGATAGCCCTTGCCCTGCTGCAAAGCCGCCATCAACGGACCCATCTGCACAGCTTTCAGTTCGGCCGCCACGTTAAATGCCGGCACCGGGCTGCGAACGTCCATAGTGAGTCCACTGTCGATGCCGCCTCCGTAGAGCACCGTGCGCAGCGGCTTGACCGTAACCACGCCCTCTTTAGCGCGAATCTCGGCGACCGCGTTCGACAGCTGCAAGTTGGCGACCTGGAGTTGGCCGGCCTTAACATCACCCGCAAGGTCGAGCTCGCGCAAGGCATCCACGGGAACGCCCAGATTATCTTCTGTAGGACCCTGCTTCGCTCCCCCCGTTGGTGCTCCTTGCGTATTCTGGGGAGCTTCTTCTGTAGGTGGTGGAAGATAACTATCGAGATTCATTTTATCCAGCGCCAGCGAAAACCGGATCCGTGGCTTATCAAACGACTGAATATTCGCCTTGCCAGTCAATGTGGAATCATCCACGGTCACCTTCAGGTTGGAGATCGCCACAGCCTCACCGCTTCCGTGGAACTGCAAATCCAAAGCCGCCCGTTCTAGAGCCTTGGGATCCGCCGGGATGGTCCCTTGCATGCCGAGCTGTTCGAGCAAGTTGCGAGGCGAGAACGGTGCTGATTCCAGCGAGCCGTTTATCTGCGGCGCATCGAGGAGCTGTTTCACATCGAATTGCCCCATCAAAGCCAGCTCCATGGACTCCACTTTTAAAGCAGACACGTTTAACGTTTGAGCCTGCAAGTCGGCCACCGCGGTGGTATGGAGTTTGCCATTGAGACTGCCACCGGGCAGTGACTCGCCCTGGGCATCGACCAGCAGGGTCATCCCCTCAAAACGATATCGCTGTTGGCGAGGTTCCGCAGTGACTTCGCCGACCAGCTGAGCGGTGGCCTGCAGCGGAGGGTTCTTGTTGTCCACCGCAACGTCCATGTTCAGCTCGAAGGGCTCTCCCGGTTTCAGTGCACCGGTCTGCAAGTTAAATGGCGACACCACGAGTGCGTCGCCAGTTTGGGCATCTTGCCAGTACAGCGCCGCATTCTGAATGTTGATGCCGCCTACCGCGACCGCCAAGGCCGCGGCACTCTCGTCGCTCGCCGGCTCCTGCGGTTGTCCTGCCTCCTCGGTCGCCTCTTGGCCCACCAAATCGTGCCAATTGGTCACGCCCTCTGCAGACCGGCTGAGATTCAAACGTAGCCCTTGCAGAGTGACGGTGTCCGCCTCAACCTCTCTGCTCAACAGCGGCAATAGCGCCACCCTGACCTGCACTTCGTCCACCCGAGCGAAGGGATCATCGCCAAAGCCGGGGGCATTGCTGAGTCGAGCCTGCCCCAGTTCTAAGCCGAGCCAGGGGAAGAAAGACAGCTCAATATCGCCGTCGATGGTCAGAGTACGGCCTGTGGCCTCGTGGACCTTCTTTACGATAAGGTCTTTGTAGTCATTGGGGTCGATAGTGGCGAGAAATATCGCGCCTGCGCCGAAGACCACCACCACAAGCGCCACCAAACCGATCAGCAGACGAACTATCCATTTCATTTCTAATCCCCTTGAGCTGGCGGGCTATTGTTCGTAACCGGATTATACCGCTCAGCCAATTGTTCGCTACAGCGAATCGATGGGGTCAGACTCGATCGATACAAGCTCCATGGCATTTGACGCCAACCTTTGTGTCTTAATGCAAGCTGACAGTGTCGCCGATTTTAATGCCTGAGGCTCGCGCTCGGCCCGCTTTGATCTCAAGAGCATACTGCGCCGGCTGCTGCACTGTGAATACCATCGGAAACGTCTCGGGAGTCACGTTTTCAATCATATGAATGACCCTATGAGCGCTATCGATCCAGACAATGTCAATAGCAAACCGCATGTCTTTCATCCAAAAAGATAGCAAATAGGCTCTAGGAAAGACGAAATACAGACCTTGGTTCGGACCCATAGCACGGACACCGGATAAACCCCGTTTGCGCTCCTCAGCAGAGTCCGCAACTGCAACGTTAAAGGTGGTGTCACCGACCTGTAGCGGTCGCGTAAACAACCACGACTGTGCGCCTTCTTTTTGGCCGTGACCTGGAGCGGCAATCAGTGCGGCGGCGACTATGATTCCAAGTACCGCGGTAGTTTTTTTCAGGTGTGCCATCGGCCAACACGCTACTGAAAAGTTATTCTAAGAAAGTTAGGTTGTGTACACAGTGCACACCACCAGATGTGGAGCACACATTGATCAGCAGTGTAACAATGACATCCTTTTACATCATTGGACACTTTCATGATTCTCATGATCAATGCAGTCGGGTAGGCTACTTTCAGGGTGGGCTTCCAAATACGGGAGGTCATCGGCAAGGTCACCCTGCTTGGTTAGAGGTCGCAGTGCCAACAAACCCCTTTGAGCAGTAGACAAAGGTAATCGCATCGACTGGCAGTAGAGCGCGATGATGGCTGATCACCAGCATGCTTGACAGGTACGCAGGGGCTTTAGTTTCACTACAAGCAGGTATTGACTACTCGTAGAACCTAAGGAGGTAGGTAAGATGACGAATATTGACATATTTTCTGACCTCGTCCCACTGAGAAAGCACTTTCTAGCACCCCCACAAACGTTCCACAGAATGGTCGTTGCAAATGCGGAGAAGCTTGTCGCGGCTCAGATGGTGAGCCACAAGCGCTACGCTGATCTTGGCCTGGCCCAGTGGCGTGCCATCGCTCAGGTGGAGGATCCAGACACCTTGTTGCAGTACGTCATTAAGCAAGGCGAATGCATGATCAAGGGCAGTGAACAGTTCAGATCGGATGTCCAGAAGGTATCTCAAATCGGTGTCGACTTCCTCTTCGATGTGCACCGATCCGTTCAAGAGAACTTTGCTTGCGCCGTCACCGAGAGGGATAGGAAAGCCAGTAACACGGATACGCGTAAGGCCGCTTAACCGCCGCGCCCGTTTATCCAAGCCGTCATCTCAACCAAGGTGACGGCTTTTTTTCGTGCCACTAGCAATGCCCCGTTTCCCTGATCACTCTCGTCTCGCGGAGATGGTTCGCTGTCGAGCAACCGGAGATGAGAGAACTAATAAATAGATGCCCAACCGTAAGCAACACCCTTGCAAGGCTTTATTCGATGCCGATTCGTAGCCGCACGCCGTTTGTGCTCACGGCCACCCTCCTGCTCGCTATAATCGCTATCTCGAGCTTCACCATTCGGCTGCTCCAGGCGCAGCGGAGCATTCTGGAGGAAGCACTCCGAAACTCTCAAACTGAGGCAATGAGTCTGCTGGCCCACCGAATAGAGCGGGCTATCCTCGGCGTTACCCGAGAGCCTTTCCGGATCTTCACGAACATCCCGCAAACCAGCGATAATCTGGCGCGTCGCCTGAGCTGGATGCGGGAGCGGTTTCCCGAAGTAAAGCACGTGATGTTTCTCGACAGTCGGATGCAGCGGATAGCGAGTTATCCACCGCCAACGACTGAAACTCAAGAAACCCTCGAAAATTGGCTCATTGAGCAGATCAGGACCCTGTCGCTAGAAGAGACAGTGTCTCTGGGCAATCTATCAACCTTGGTGACCTCCGTCCCGGGAGCCTCTATTTTTTTTGCGTGGCAGCCAGTGGATGACGCCGATGCGCAACAAGGCTGGGTAATACTCGGTTTCGACCTCGAGCGGGTACGGCGCCATTGGATTGCACCTCTACTTGCGGACTTCAACCAGAAACAAGCTGGGGAGATGGTGCTTCGGGAGGAGGAAACCGGCGGGAGGACTGATGCCCTACACTGGCCTATGGATCCTGTGCTGCCGGGATGGGAGCTCGTGTTTGCATCCGACCCGAAACCGGCGGAAAACCGGCTCTGGCGCGAGCGCCTCTTGATCCTAAGCGTTGGCATCGCCCTGGTGCTGGCGATGATCATGGCTACATTTTGGGTATGGCGCGAAATTCGCCGAGAACGAGTTCTGCTTGAGCTACGTAACCGATTCGTTGCCAACGTATCCCATGAACTGCGAGCACCGCTTGCACTGATACGCATGTACGCCGAGACCCTGCATCTTGGCCGAGTGACCGATGAGGCTCGGCGCCAGCAATATTATCAAACGATCCTACGTCAGGCGGAACGGTTGACGTGGATGATCGACAACGTTTTGGACTTTGCTCGCCTTCGCAAGGGCATTCAGCTCTACCCGTTGACGGAAACGAACTTACGCCAAACCGTCGACCAGGTGTTAGCGGATCACTGCCCGCGGATACGCGCCGAAGGCATACAATTCCAAGTTCACATGCCACCGCAGCTACCGCCGGTTCGCCACAATCAGCAAGGGATAACGCAGATACTGCTCAACCTTATCGACAATGCCATTAAACACGGTAAACACGGTGCCAGTGGCGGTCTCATCGAGCTACGCCTCGACACACTCGGCGATAAAGTCATGCTTGAAATCAGTGACCGCGGGCCAGGAATTCCAGCGCACGAGCGAGAGCGCGTGCGTAAACCATTCTACCAGGGTGGCAAAATCATGCATGTCGATGGTGCTGGCCTCGGCTTGGCGCTGGTGGAGGAAATCGCTGAGGCTCACCATGCCCATTTCGCGTTGAGCAGTGTCGCCAACGGCTACGGCACGCGTGCGGTCGTTTCCTTTCCATCGATCGGAGCACATGATGAGTGAGGGACCGACCATTCTCGTCATCGATGATGACCCGGCGATGCGATTGGGGCTGCAAGACAACCTAGAGATAGAAGGCTACCGCGTATTGACCGCTGGCAGCTTGCGCGACGGATTCCAAGCTGCTATCGCCCAGAAGCCTGACCTTGTCCTCTTGGACTTGATGCTTCCCGACGGCGACGGCATCGCCTTGTGCCGACAGTTACGGCGCCACGGGTTCGACCAGCCTATCATCATGCTCACGGCGCGCGGCGAAGAGATGGACAAGGTGTTAGGCTTTGAGGTTGGAAGCGATGATTATGTCGTCAAACCGTTCAGCCTGCCCGAGCTTTTGGCCCGGATTCGGGTACGGCTGCGGCGCACGGTAGGCACGGCTTCGGTGGAGGGCGAGGTTGTGGTCGGCGTCGCTACGGTCGACTTCCGCCGACATACGCTCACCCAAGAGGAATCCGTTATCGAGATAAGCGCTAAGGAACTCGATCTATTGCATTACCTGGTGATCCACCGCGGTGAGGTTGTCACGCGCGATAGCCTGCTCACCGAGGTATGGGGACACTCGTGGCAGATCACCACCCGTACCGTCGATAACTTCATCGCTCGACTGCGAAAAAAGATAGAGCCGGATCCGGCTGTGCCGCGCTATCTGCTCACCGTGCACGGAAGAGGATATAAGCTCGTTGAGCAGTAGCGAATGCGTCGCAGGGCTCCCGCTGGCCCGTAACTGTGGCTTTGCCCTGCGCGATTCTCAACTGTCGCGGACTGCTCCTTTTAGACCACGCGCGGCAGCGCGACAAAACTCCCAGACAATCTCGCCGGTCGTTGTCAAGGAAGATATCGCATTAGTTAGGCCGCTTCGACCATGCCTGATCAGACCGTGAGGCTGCCTCACTTCACTCTCTTGTTGGCTGTGTCGCCGAAACACACGGTATGGTCGGCAAGGCACAAGAGGGGTTGGCACCCCTCTTGGCTGTGGCAAGGTCCTTATTTGCCCTCAGGCATGACACAGGTTCCTGTCCCGGCGTCCCATACTCCTCCTGCTTGGGTGCACTCTTGCTCCGTCTGCGGAGCTGCACCCACACTCACCAAGAACAAACCGGTTAAGGCGCCAGCCAGAAGCTTCAAGAATGTACCTTTCATTTTCATTAGCCTCCAATGTAGATCGAAGATTAAATTCACTGCGTGGCATGAATACCGGTTGTCGCTTCTAAGCCACACCCTTCCCGCCTGCTTTGGCAAACGTGAAAGGAACCCACCAACAAGCGCCAACAGATTCGCGCAGCGACAACTGCAGCCCTCTTGCGTAAGTCAAACCGTGGGCGACCTAGAGTTGCCGTTGCACCCAGTACTCAAGCTTGCAGCACCTGTCCCCATCCGCGTGCGCCAAACGATGAGACAACGCCAAGCTGCGGACGAACCCTTTTCTTGTGCAGTGCCTCTGCGAGTAGGGCCTCCTCGCGTTCGATCGCTTTGCGCCGTAGCTCAGGGACTTCCCCCTGCAGTGATTCGCAGCGCTCAAGGTGCTTGATTAGCTGCACGGCGTGATGCCGATCCCACTGCTG
>JBAPTW010000340.1:0-3278 GCA_049282355.1 Gammaproteobacteria bacterium
CTGTCCCTCGAACCCGATGTTGGCCGGCCCTGCTTCGGCCACCCAAGCCAACGGCAGCGACCGATCGCCAACGCGCACGACTCGCCATCAACACCGCCATCCGATCCCCCAGATCGGTTTGGTCCATGCTCAGCAGCACCGTTTGACTATGGCGCGCGGCCTTGAGCAGTTCCTCTCACGCCAGCGGCGCCATCACCGCGTCGCTCTGCAGCAACGGGTTCTTCAATAACCGCCGCAACCATTGTTCACGCATGTCCTGACGCGGCGTTTCCAGGGGCAGCAGGTTCGCCAGTTCGACCGTATTGGGTGTCTGCCCTTCCAGCATGGCCCCTACCGCCAGTGCGAGTTTGTGGACCACCGTCTTGCGCAATCTTGGGAGGGTTTCTCGAAGTCCACGCTCGACTTCCTGAGCCAGTCTCTTTACCGATCCCATGACTACTTACCCCTTAAATGCCTTGAGCATAATAGCTTATCTCAAAACCGATAGGTGGTAAGGACTGAGGTGATAGCGATCGCTCGGATCGAAGAATGCGTTGGTCTTTCCATCCACGGTCCACGCACTGAAGTGGATGTGGCATCCGTTGCCGGCCTCATCAGCAAACGGTTTCGGCGCAAACGAGGCGATGAGCCCTTGCTTCATGGCCACACCGCGCGCGGTGTCTCGGACCGTTATTTGGTTGTCTGCGGCTCTGAGGGCTTCTGTGTGAGTAATGGACAACTCCTGCTGGCCAGCTCCAAGCTCGGCGTAGTACTGCTCGACGCTGATCCCTTGCTGACCCAGCGCCGTTACGAGCGCGCTGATGTAGTCATCGGCGGCATCCATGCCCACAGTGCTGAAACAGAGGCTGCGATCGAAGGGTTGATAACCTTGTTCGGTCTCTCGCGCCAACGAGAACTCGCTTTCGAACGCCGCCTCGATCCGCACACCGTAGCCACTGGCCTGCTCGATCACTCTTTTGAGAAAGTGACGAGGGCAATTTCCCCACGGCGCACGATCCAATTGGTACATATCACAAATCATGCGCGCATTGCTCGGTGAGTAGGGCAGGACCCCGAACGTTTCTGGATCTGGGATGAGGCGAATTTCTCCCACAGGGCCAAAGCCCGATCCCGGTGCAATCGTCTCCGAGGAAGTAAAGGATTGCATGGCAACCGTCAACCCAATGCCATGGTTCGTGCGCCTGAACAGATGGTCGATATGGGTCGCTTTTCCTCGAATCACACCGGAGCTGTCACAGTAGAGAAACCGAACGAGCTGCACGCCGGCTTCCCGTGCTTGCTTGATGATTTGCCTAGTGTCCATCAGTGCTCCTTTGATTCTTCGCCCGTGAGAGCTCGGCAATCAGTTCCTCCGTGGTTCGGCGACGGCAGTAACCCTTAATGCCAATGAGCGATTCTGCTTGCCGCTCCTCGGAGTAAGTCGCACAACCATCTTCAATCACGGTTATCAAGAAACCCCGATCACAGCCATCTCGCACCGTGGTCTCCACGCACTGGTCGGTCACTATTCCCATTACCATCAGGTACTCGATGCCGAGGTTACGGAGCACGTACTCGAAGTTCGTCGAGTTAAACAGGCTCGAAATCTACCAGCCATACAACCTCCATAAATGTCATTTTTCAATCACGCGTCAATGGTGGCAGGCCAGCGTTTGCGCTCGGCAGTGGCTCGCCTTGAGGGGAGCTGTTTCAGCTCAGCCTCATCGGCCTCAATTAGCCACAGCGGATGCCCGTGTTGGTTAACCTGCCGGCCCTTGAGGAGACCGCGCTGCAACCAGCGATAAAGCGTCGGGAGGGGCGTGTCGAGCTGATGGCAGAGCTCAGCCAGTGTCCACTTGTTCGCCTTGCGAGGCACTTCAGTAGCCGGTGTGCGGTGCGGCGTACGCCGCCCCATGCGCACCAGCAGACTGCTGACCATGGCGCCGTTGAAGGTCTCACAGCGCTTGGCGGGATGCCAAGCTTGCGCATTGAGCGTTCGCGCGATCGCCGCGGGCGGATGGCCTTCGGCATGCAAGGCCGCGACTCGGGCCATCAGCTGCGGGTAATAAATAGCTCAGCTGATCCAGGCGCGCCACCGGGCGCGTGAGCACGGCCTGCGTGCCATGGCCACCAATCCAATGGATTTGCACATCGACCTGTTCGCTCTCGCCCCGCACCGTCACGATCACCCGCTCCACGAGCTGGCGGATGATCGCCTGGCGATCGGCAGCGGTGGTGGTGGGCGCACGCCACAGGGCCGGAATATCGCTAGCCAGACGCCGGATCGCGGCACGCTCCTCGGCCGAAAGCGTGGCCGGATGCTCGGCCAAGAAGCGCTCGTAGTCGGCCTTCAACGCCGCCTCGGCCGCCAGCGCCGCCTCCCAACGTCTTTCAAGCTCAGCGGCGACCAGGCGGTTGTCGGGGTCTTATGTTGTCGTCAACATAAGAGCCTGAGCATCGGCTGGTGGCGCGCACGCTCGAACGTCAGTGGGAAGAGGCCCTGGCCGCCGAGGCGGTGCTGAAGACCGACTACAACCGCTTCCTGGCTGAGCAACCGGCTACGCTCTCGGCCGAGGAGCGCGCCGCGATCCGCCGGTTGGCCAGCGATATTCCGGCCCTGTGGCGGGCGTCCACCACCACCGCCGCCGATCGCCAAGCCATCATTCGCCAGCTCGTGGAGCGAGTGATCGTGACGGTGCGGGGCGAGAGCGAACAGGTGGAGGTGCAAATCCATTGGATTGGCGGCCATGGCACGCAGGTCGTGCTCACGCGCCCGGTGGCGCGCCTGGATCAGCTGAGCTATTACCCGCAGCTAAGGGCCCGAGTCGCCGCCCTGCATGGCGAGGGGCACCCGCCTGCGGCCATTGCGCGCATCCTGAATGCAGAAGCTTGGCATCCGGCCAAACGCTGTGAGACCTTCAATGGGGCCATGGTCGGCAGTCTGCTGGTGCGTTGGGGGTTACGCTCTGAGCACCGCACACCGGCCAGCGAAGTGCCCCGCAAGGCCAACGAGTGGACCCTGGCCGAGCTCAGTCATGACCTCGATAGGCCTCAGCCGACACTCTATCGCTGCTTGCAGCGCGGTCTTCTCAAGGGTCGCCAGGTTATCCAGCAGGGGCATGTGCTGTGGCTGATTGAGGCCGATGAGACTGAGCGCAAACGGCTGCAATCAAGGCGAGCCACTGCCGAGCGCAAGCGGTGGCCTGCCACCATTGACGCATGACTGAAAAGTGAAATTTATGGAGGTTGTATGGCTGGTAGATTTCAATGGACCACCGTGCGAGATACCAGCTCATGAT
>JBAPTW010000341.1:0-1858 GCA_049282355.1 Gammaproteobacteria bacterium
GCGCAAACGGAGTCTTCCTACGCTCGTGCGATTGCCTTAAAGGATATTGCTCAGGCGCAGATGAGGGCCGGAGACAGAGTTTCGGCCAAAGCGAATTTTTCCCAAGCGTTAAATGCCAGCAGAGAAATAGACGATATCGAGCGACGCTCGAAAGTGCTAACTGAAATCACGGATGC
Source organism: Gammaproteobacteria bacterium (assembly GCA_049282355.1). GTDB lineage: Bacteria > Pseudomonadota > Gammaproteobacteria > HK1 > HK1 > JAGTVB01. The sequence goes on from JBAPTW010000341.1 coordinate 177, forward strand.
GCAGATGACTCAATTCTATGACTCCGAGATGGCAGCACGAAACACGAGCCGGATAGGCAAGGGAAGAAGCGTTCCGCAAGTATTCGTGAAGGGGCCGCATTAGCTGTAGTGAATCCCACTATACTGGCCGAAACGCTGAGTATGTAAGCGGTGGTGCGTCTATGTGACTTTGATGAAAAACAAAGGTAGAAAACGAGATTATCGAGTCGCTCTGAGGCCACGTAAGCAAGATCCAGGGTGGTAAAGCGAATCCGTCGTATTCCCCGTAGAGCCTTGACTCCTCACCGATAGACCGAAGTTGGCCCGCAGCACTAACGGTCAGATTCATTCGGATTTCACCTCGGTAGCGTACCCGCCCCCACGCACGCGCGACGATGGTGTCAGTCGTTTACGGCGTATCAACAGAGTCCGTGGGGTCTTCAAACACGCACGATTGAAGTTGCCGTAAGCTGGCCTGTCTTTGAATCATAATCTGCAAGCTCTGAATTGATCTCCGTTAGCTCTATGGCTGTGCAACGCTTTGTCGGGAAGTGTACGGATGCTTTTGTTACATGCCAATGTCGATGGTTGTTGGAGCAACGCCTCGTGGCGCATAAAGAAATTTGACGCATCGCCGCTAACCGATTGTGCTCCGAGGCAAATCGGGCGTCGGTACATTGCCAGGAAAGGCGTATTCAGCGAATGGTTTCAGCTCTGTGGTTCGCACGTGGCAGAGCAGGTAGTTGGCGGTTCCCAGCCGATAGTAAGCATACTCGACGGGACGCCAAAAAAGGGGTATGGCGAAACGCCCGATCTAGCAATCACTCACAGCACACCACTCGCATGTTGGCTCATCGAAGAAAAAACCTCGGATTTAGTCTCGTCGAGTTGATGATCACCCTCGCAGTCGCGGCCATCTTGCTGGGGCTAGCGGTGCCAAGCTATCGGGAATTCGTGCAGAACAACCGGCTGGTAAGCCAGACGAATGCGTTGATCGCTGATCTGGCATTAGCTAGAAGCGAAGCCGTCAAGCGTGCCGTTCCGGTTGTCTTGTGTCGGAGCAGCAATCCGAGCGTGGATCCTCCAAGCTGCGGTGGTGCAGGCCAGACTTGGACGACCGGCTGGCTGGTGTTCGTGGATGCCAACGGAGACAACAGCTACCTACCTGCCAACAACGATGTGCTGCTTCGAGTGGGGCAGCCAGCTCCCGGCAATCTTATTGTGATGGCCAATGCTACAGCAGATGCTGCCTTCGGTTACCAGGCCGATGGAACGGCCAATGCTGGCGGTAACACAGGCCGGTTCGCGATTTGTGACGATAGAGGCGAATCGGCCGGAAGGCAAATCAATATCGGTCCAGTCGGACGCCCCCAACTTGTTACGGGGGTCTCTGATGCTCCCATCACTAACTGCGCAAACCCCGCTTGAGCACGGCGAGTATGCTGACGCACAGCCGCCAAGCGATCCAGTTTCAACAGGGTTTCTCCCTTATCGAGGTGCTGATCACGGTGCTCGTGCTTGCCATTGGTCTGCTCGGCCTGGCGGGCTTACATGCACAGGCGCTACGGTTTAGCCACAACGCTTATCTGCGCAGCCATGCAACCCTTCTTGGCAATGAGATGGCAGACCGGATGCGTGCCAACCTGGTCGGTGTCGCAGCAGGAAGCTATGACGATATTGATGGCAATGAAGCGAATCCAGGG
>JBAPTW010000342.1:0-1726 GCA_049282355.1 Gammaproteobacteria bacterium
CTTCACCGCGGCAAGGCTTTACCTCGACTGAGCGCAACCACGCTCGGTGCCGTTAAGCGCCACGGCATTATCACCCCCGTGGTGGCGCGCCCGATCCCAGACCAGGTCCCTGAACGCTATGAAATCCTTTGCGGCGAAAGCCGCTGGCTCGCTGCCCAGCGCGTTGGCCTGCACGAGATCCCGGTTCATATCCGCCGCGATCTCAGCGACGCTGAAGCTGAGGACATCGTTCGCCAAGGGCTTCAGTCCGGGGGTGCCCGACTGCTCGAAGAAGCCGCTGCCGCCAAGCGCCTGGTGGAGCAAGGACTGACCATCACCGAGGTGGCCAAGCGCACCGGGCGCACCCGCACCGCGCTTTCGCACCTGCTTCGGCTCTTGACCCTTAGCCAACCGGTCAAAGACCTGCTGAGGGAAGGGAGTCTTACATACGGGCAGGCCCGACCGCTGGTGGGCCTGAGTGCCTATGAACAGCTTCGCCTGGCCACCCGCCTTGTCCAGCACCGCCTGAGCGCTCGGGAAGCGGAGCGGCTCGCCCGTCAGCAGAAAACGCCAGGCGTTTTGAAAGCCTTTCACCTAAGCGAAAAGGGTAAAGATCCGGATGTCCTAACACTCGAGCAAGCGCTGACGGAGCATACCGGCTCTCCGGTCACGATCGCTTACGATGCGCAAGGCCGGGGCCAGCTCGTGGTCGAATTCGCGAGCTTAGACATTTTGCAAGGGATCCTCGAGCGGCTTGGTTATCAAGAATAGGGGAAAGATGTTACCTCTTTAGAGTGTGACACGTGTCACTATCTTAGCTGGCCAGTGTGCTGACGATTGTCTGCGTTGGACGCCTGCCCGCCGGGGTGGAGGCCCTCGGGCTTGTCACATCGCCGCCTGGTGAAAAAGCACCTAGCAGGCAAACCTTTGATAAGGAGGCTGAGGACATAGGCCAAGGTGCGACATGATCGCCAGCAGGGCTGCTCTCACAGCTCGCTGGTACGCTCGAATCGGCTTCGGCAACAAAACCCATTTCAGTGCCCCCTCGGACATTACTACACTTTAACGTCACTCAAGGCACCGTTTCCGAGAGAGCCCAGCATGCGACCTGCCGCAGAACCCACGCTCTATGATCAGCTCGAGGCGCTGCCCGAGGGCCTCATCATCGGGGAGATCCTCAATGGGCAACTTCATACTCAGCCCCGACCCGCCGGTCCCCATGCGCGTGGCGCCTCGCGCGTTGATCGGACCATCGGGCGCAGCTATGACGATGGCCTCGACGGTCCTGGCGGCTGGCGGCGCGAGCACATGCTAATACCGCCGCAGCATCATCGCTTTGAGACCACGCCCGAGTGGGTCTACGAGATCCTCTCGCCATCGACGGCGAGCAAGGACCGCGAGATCAAGCTGCCCCTGTATGCCCGCTACGGTGTGCTGTCTGCCTGGCTTATCGATCCTTCAGCGCACACCCTCGAGGCGTTAGGACGCCTGGCAGGACATCGGGCGCTTCACCGGCACCGACCGGGCGGCGCTGCCTCCGTTCGCGGCCGTCACTCTGGATCTCAGTGGATTGTGGCTGCCGACGCCCGCCACCTCTGGCGCTCGTTAAGCTTTTCAAGCCCGCCTTCGTCATCTCCTTGGCCTATCTAAAAGCGTGAGCGGTATTCGGGGGCGCGCAGCACGCACCTTAGATGTCAGCGGGGGATGGTTTTGGGTGGGAGCGGGATCCTCCTAGCAAGAGGCGGGG
>JBAPTW010000343.1:0-3550 GCA_049282355.1 Gammaproteobacteria bacterium
ATGAGCCTTTCTTCCACGTGTCCAATCCACCGATCCAAAATGTCTCCGAGCGCGCCCCGTGGGCAGGCCGCAGTACCGAGCTCGGTCACCACTTTCCGATAGACGTCGTCGAAACGGTGAAAGCGGAGATCGTTGTCGGAGACGACGACAAAGCTGGTGGCGAAGTTCTGGGCCTGGGCATCGAGGAGGGCAAGACGCGCCATAAACGTCTTGCCGCAGCCGTAGCCCCCTCGCAAAAACTTGATGGTGCCCTCGCCGTTTCTCGCGAGCTCGAGCTGGCGGTGCAATTCGCCGCGCTGCTTGTCGATGCCAACGGCAAAAGCGTCAATGCCCCGTTCCGGTACCAGGCCTTTGCGGAGCGCTTCAAAGACGTGCTCGACGTCCCGCCGGGTGAGTGTACTCATGATCCTATCCCTTCACGCACGTAGCGCTTGACCCCCGCGACTACGTCGATACGAACCGCAAACGGCGCCTTGGCGGCGAGCTCTTCGAAACGCAACGCGAAGCGCCGCAGCGCCCGTTGCCCGCCAAGCATTGCCGCGGCCTCACTTTCGGTCACCGCGTTGTGAGCCGACAGATACTCGAAGAACTGACGCACCTCGGGCGATGGCAGCTCATCGAGCCACGCACGGTCGTCCACCTCGGGCGCGACCGTGGGTTTTAAGACTGTGGACGCGGGCTCCACCAGTGTGCGAGCGGCGGCGACAGCGAAGCGGCCCTCCACGAGGCATGGTGTGACCGCGAGCTCCTTTGTCGAGTGAAGCAGCTCTACCTGAACCCGAGCATCGGCGCTGCCCGACAACCGGAAGAAGACTTCGAAAGCCTCGCCGACTTGGGCCACCAGCAGTCCACCCGCGATCCTGGCCCCGCCCCGTGTTTGGCAGAGATCAACATGAGTACTTACCTCGTCCACGGCGCGCAAGCTGAGCTCCACTTCGTGGGTACCACCAAAGTCCAGCGCACCTTGTGCGGCGACGTCGACCTTAGCCTCGATGCAGTGCATGCCAGCAACCTCTTCACGAGCTCGAGCCGCAACGGCGTATTCGATCGTGCTCGTTCCAGCTGCCGCACGGTGCACGAGAGTCAATACGGGGATGACGCGTTCCTGAAGACTGTTGCCGCCGTGGACGAAACTCATTGCGCGCTTGCCGGTGTCGAATACGGCCGTTGTCTCCGGAAACATCAGGTACCCCTCGACGCCCTCGTAGCCGAGATCGCTCAGGGCAACGCGTGCCTCACCCGTATGGTCGGCAGCCACCAAAGAAAAGACATGTCGCCGGTTGGGGTCGATCTTACGTCCATGGGCCTGCACGCTGAGGGCGGTCTCGTCGAGCAAGAGAAACCCGTGGTCAGCCGTGATGACAAAACAGCGCACGCCCGCCTCGCGCAGCAGTCGCCATGCGGCGCGTAGCTTCTGCATGACATAGTCGAACACCGCAGGCCCAATGCCTTTCTCACCCGCGTTATCGATTTCCTGGCTATGAACGATCAGGAGCCGTGCACGGGCAACGGTTCTTTTGAGGCTCTCGGCGTCGCGCGAGACGACCTCCTCTAATGTTAACCACGGGCAGGTAGCTCCGCCGACGCGGTCATGCATGGCGCGTTTGCGCGTCTCTGGTTCGGCGACACGAAACTCGCCGGTGGAAAAACCGTCCACGGCGCCGCCGGTCATTATCGGGCGCAAGCGGCCGTAATCCATCACGGGTGCGAGCACGTTCATGCCCACCTCGGTGACCGTCGGCAACTCTGCAAGTCGCGCCTTGAGATGGACTGCGGTCGCCGGCATGCCGGCGAGCATCCGGTAGAGCTCCTCACCCATCTCGTAGCGAAGGGCGTCAATGACAAAAAGTGCGGTCGCGCCACTCTCTTGGGTGAGGGGCCGCACCACCTCTTCGAACAGTGTGCGCTGCTGAAGAGCGTTTCCCGGAAGGAAGCCGCTCGACCGACAGAGCGCGTTGAAATCCCGTGCCCAATTATCAGCCCAGTCGCGCCAAAGCCGACGGAGTGCGTCCAGTCGGTCCCGAACGGTGTCGAATTCTGGCAGCTGCGGATACAAGAGCGCGGTGCGCCGTTGCTCGAGATGGCGGTGGGCTTGATCCACGCGCGCCCCTCGGTCGACGTAGCGAGCGACAGCCTGGTCGAGACCGTCCTTGACGTCAAGGGTTGGCCCGGCCGCTTCGATGGCGCGGCCGAGTTCGGCCGCGGCTTGGACCAGCTGCCACTGAGACTTTCGCAGCGGGTTATCTCGCAGCCAGAAAGAACCTCCGTCGAGGCGCTGCGCCGCGTAATCCCACGCGATATTCCACCGTTTTTCGCGCAGCGTTCGGAGGGCGGCCTTGAGGATCTCATCTTCCTCGAAGCGAAAGGTATCGACTTTGCCGAGTTCCTCGCCCGTTACGGTTATTTCCTCGTGGTCGAATCGGGCCTCGGTCTCGTCCGCCGCGCGCTGATAGAACGCGGCATGTCGCTCGCGCAGATGGTTGAGGATCTCATGGCAGGTGTCGACCACGGGTCGGGGAAAGCTCTTTACAACCTTGAGTCGCTCGTCGACCGGCTCACGCTTGAGATCATCGACATACTCAACACAAAGGGCCCAGCTGGCTGCAGTGAAGGCGATGTCCTCCGCCCGTAAACCCGTTGCGGGCAACGTCGCGTCGCGCCAGCTCGCCGGAAGACCGGTCCAGGCCTCGATCTGCTCCCAGAGCGCATCTTGGTCTTCTTGCAGACCGATGCGCTCCGCGACGAAGCCGCCGCCAAGCAGATCGTCGAGGACGGCCACGGGGCGCATAGCGCGAAGCTGCGTAGCCAGGCCGCCCTGCTGGTCATCGAGCAGCGCGGTGAACCACGTGTCCGCGCCCTCGAGCGATAACGTACCTTGGTTGCGGAATGCGGCGATCTCTTCCGGCCGCACGCGCCCGCCAGCGGCCTCGCTGAGCAAGGTATCGAGTGCCTTTCGGTAACGCACTCCAGCCTCATAGAGTTCGAGCACCGGTGTGTGGCGAACCGTATCTTCGTTGAACCCAGGGAGGTGAATGAGGAGTGGCCTTTTTTCAACTCCGCCCGTCACGGGCTCTAGGCCCAACATGAGCTCGAGGTGGCTACCTCGGAAAGCATGCACCTCATAGGGCACGTCACCGCTTTCGCGGAGCTGCATCAGGCGGTCGACGAAGCTCGTGTACTGGCCATCGACGTCGAGCCAAACCACCACGCCGTGCCGACGAACCCAGTCCCGAACATCGGCTTCCAAGGCAGCCGAAACAGGACCAAGTGTCGCCGTCATGCCTCGGCCTCCTGGAGACCCTCATCCTCGGCCGACAAATCGCCTCCTTCCTCGGACTCTGTAAACTCGTCTTTGCTGTCGAAGAGGTCTGAAGGTGGCCTGAGTGCTGCGATCAGCTGTTGACGCGCGTCCACTTTCTCTGGATAGGCTGCCTCGAAGGCCGCGCGCGCCTTTGGCTCATCCGGTGCGAGAAGTCGAAACTCAAGGCCCTGCTTCTCTGAGAGCCGAAGCTCGAGGTCCCAACCAAGCTCCGACACATCGGTCCATAAA
>JBAPTW010000344.1:0-1945 GCA_049282355.1 Gammaproteobacteria bacterium
ATTCCAACATTCTCACAGCATGACCCCCTCGCGGCCGGCGACCCGATAGATGGGTGGATTAGGACCCGACAGGGCGGGCTTGATGATCAGGTCGATCTTCTCCCCCTCGAACGCGGGGGTGGCGTGCAGCTCTGCTAAAAGCTCTAGCTTGCGGTCGATAACTGTCTTCGGATCGTTCAAATCGGTTTCCACGTAGAAATCGAAATCGCCGCCGCGACGGGCATCGTCGAGGCGCGAGCCGAAGAGGAAGACGCGCGCGGTGGCGCCGAAGTGGCGGGCTACCGCGTCCTTGACCAGCCGGATTTGAGCTTGGGTAAGGCGCATCTAGTCGTTATCAGCGCTCCGCTATCGCCGGTACGGGTGAGAAGCTAATGGCATCGGGTACCCGTGTCAATGTAGCGTTTTTTGTTTTACCGGTAGGTATTTTCTCGTCGAAGTCCGCAGTAGCGAAGCGTCACGGTGTTCTCTTCGATGTCGTAGCGAAAGCGGAAGCGTCGCAATCGGAGTCGGTATTGACCTTCGCCTGGAGGCACAGCCTCAAGCTTTTTGATGGTATGCGTTCGAGAACGGTTGTAGGGGTCGTGTCTGAGGGTGTCGATGGCAACGGCAAGTTGCTTGGTAAAATCCGGCTGCCTTTTCCGGAGATCGAGGCGTGGTTTGTACGGTAAAGCTTGGCGTCACGCGGTTTGACGCCGAGCAGCCTCCTTCCTGGTTTTCTTTCGGTCTTTCTCATCTTCGGCTTCAAGCTCGGTAAGGAGCAATCGAGCGTCACGGGTTTTTCCTGCCAGAGATTCTTGGCGGCTTTCGGCGATGATGCGCTTTGCTCGGGGATCTTGCACCTCAAGGTAGTCTTCGAATTCTTCCACGTCCATGATCGCGGCAATGGGAATGCCATCTTTTTCGAGAATCACGTATTCCTTGTTGAGATGGATATTTTTGACCACCGCTCCAAGGTTAATGCGCGCTTTGGTGATGGGAAGATGACGTATCCTAGGAGCTTTACTTGATCGCTTCATTTACCCTCCTCTGGCGACCTCAAGGGTGGACTCATTGATTAACGTTAATCAATAGTAATGATACCTTGAAAATGAAAATGGAGAAGTCGGGTGTTTGGGTCACCGGAGAGGGTAATCGCGCGGTGAAGAACATTGACAACGGGCTGGGCATCAGGGAGCGGCAGCGGGCGATTGGTGATGACCACAAGATGCAGGTCCGAGTAGGGCTTGGCGCTCCATTTGGCGCGCGAGCCGAATGCCCACACTTCGTATTGCGGCACGTGTTTTTGCAGAATGTCGCGCACAATGCCCCACTGGTTGGGACGAATGTCAATCAGGGGTACGTCGGCCTCTTGCGGTGAGGTCATGCCAACCGTTTTCGCAATTGGTCGCGCAGGTAGGTGGCTTCTGCCAGAAAGGCCGGGAGGTCGGCCACTACCTCGACGGCGATAGCCTCGTCGTCGGTGTGGCTCGTCTTGCTGCGCATCTCCCGGTAGGTTCTCCACCTTGGCCAGCCGCCCAGCAGTAACCCTTGCTCGTTGCCAGAGCGGATCAGATCGGCAAAGGGCAGGGTGTCGTACTGCCCCGGTGTCGGTGAGACGGACTCAAGGTAGTGCTTCAGCGTCTTGTGCGCGAGCTCATAGGTGAACTCGAAGCGCTGGATCAGACCGTCACGGATCTGTGTGTCCGAGGTGTCCTGCCAGTAGCGGGCGAGACCCTCGTCCAGCCGGGCAATCGCTTTCTCGAAGGAACGAATGTCCATTGTCCTGTTGCCTGTCCTTTGGGATAGCCGTTCCGGCACCCATGGCAGCACGCGTATTCTAACTTCGGTAGATGATCCTATGCCGGCCCGCCAGCAACGCGCGGTAGTCGGTTGAAAGATCGAGGCGTCTGTGACCGATCTCCGGATTTTACTGCAGCGCTGAGAGGGCCTGCTCCAGGATATGGAC
>JBAPTW010000345.1:0-3321 GCA_049282355.1 Gammaproteobacteria bacterium
ATTGTGTATGTTAATGATACAGGCCGCCTAGTGCTTGCGCATCAGTACATACCCTAAGAGACTGTTTAGGTTTGTAAAATGCGGCATGATTAACTGCGCCGGTGTGCATTCAAACCGGGAAGATCCCAATGGACAACACGGCTGAAAACCCGTGCAATACCAGGCAATGATGCGCCAAGGGCCATTGAGAGAAGTGAGGTGACCATGTTAGTGAAAGAGATCATGACTCCAAAAATTACTGACATCTGGTCGGGCGCTGTGATTCAGACCGCCGCCGGTGTAATGCGAGACAGGGGCATTGGCATGCTACCCGTAAGTGAAAATGGAAAGCTGGTAGGCACGGTCACCGACCGCGACATTGCCGTGCGTGCCGTCGCCGGAGGAATCGACCCGCACACCGCCTCCGTGAAAGATATCATGACTACGGGTGTCGTCCATTGCTTCGACGACGAAGATATCCGCGATGCTGCAGAGCTCATGAAGCAACAACAGCTGCGGCGTCTCGTTGTCCGCAACCGTCAAGGTCAGCCGGTGGGTATCATCTCGCTTGCCGACATTACCCTAGACATTCAGGATAAGACATTAGCAGGCGAGGTGCTCAACGAAGTCTCCAAACCTCGCGAGCAGCGCGAAGGCACTGCCGAATAAGTGCTGAGCTCGAGAAGGCATTTTACTAGGCACAGCGTTCGCCGTCGCGTGTGACAGCATTTGGTATTGCCTTCATGGCGCCTGATTCGGAGTCCACTTCAGCGACGGCACTGAGAAAATACGAGGCCTAAGGGAAATGCCGACTGAACGAGAACGCGATCCACTGAGCATAGCGGCTTTGCAGGGTGGGTGATCTGCACCTGCAGCCGACAACGCCATTCAGCGGCACGCTATATCTCTTCATACCTGTCATTGTTGTGCTCGCTGGCTGCAGCACGCCATCCCCACGTCCCGCAGCACCGCCCGAGGTACAAGCCTGTCTCTTGTTCCTCAAAATGAGCGATGAAACGGTCCAGCAGGCTAGCGTGGGTGATGCCCAGGCCCGTCGCGTCCCGGGATTTCCCTATCTGCGGATCGATCGGTTTCTTGCCTCCTTCACGGACGATGATCTGGCGCCGGCGGGCTTTCAAGTTTGGATGGAGCGGATGCGCAAGCTTGACCTCGAGGGCAGAGACAAGGAGTATCGCGCCCTCAGCGCTGCCGAGCGGGCCCGCCTCGGTCCCGGCCGGCCGACCGCCGAAAACCTATGGCAGCGGGCGCGAGCCTGCGGGGAACGACTGTATTGGCGCGATATGAGCGAGCCCCGTGCCCGCGCGCGGCTATTGAAAGTCGCCCGCGTTCCCTCCGATTATGTTCTCTGGCAACAGATCCTGGGGCTCTATCCGCTGACGGCTCTTGGCGTCCTCCAAGGCGTGCTTCATTATCATAGCGAGGTCGAGGAAACCTATGCCATGCCCCTGAAAGAGCTAGCGGTGCAGGGACGACTGGTGCGCTTCATGCCGCCAATAAACGATAGGCTATTGACCAGCGGCGAGGTCGCCGGGATCCTGCAGCTCGCGGTGGACAATCCGCTGCGGATCCCCAATCTCGACCGCCACGATCGGCGGCTGCTGTTTGCGGCCTTCGCCCCGGTTTGGGAGGTGGATGTGGCCACAGAGGCGGATCGCATCGGTATGCCTTACTGGGAGCAAATGCCTGAAGTGAACGTACGCGAACCAGTGGTGTTCACGCATCTGTCCTACGGCCGCCTCGGCGGGGAGATCCTGCTGCAGCTCAATTACGTCATCTGGTTTCCTGCCCGGCCGCGCACCGGGGCTCTCGATCTCTTGGGCGGTCGGCTCGATGGTATTGTTTGGCGCGTCACCTTAGCTACCGATGGACAGCCCCTCGTCTATGATTCGGTACATAATTGCGGTTGCTATCACCGCTTCTTTCCCACGCCTCGACTGCGTTTGGTGCGCCGGCATGTCGGCTTTGAGGAACCTGTCTTGGTCCCCCAACGCGTGCGCCTCGACCCGTCGCGCAAAGTGCTCCGCATCGCCTCCAGCAACCATTCTGTCCAGCGTGTCTATTCGGCCAATGATAAGTCACCCGCGGCGAATGCCAAGGTCCGGTATCGGTTTGCCGATTACGACCTGCTTCGGGCACTACCCGCAGGGCAGCGTTATCGCAGCCTGTTCGGGCCTCATGGTATCGTGCCCCATACCGAACGCCGCGAGCGCTGCTTGCTTTGGCCTACGGGGGTGGAAAACCCCGGAGCCATGCGCCAATGGGGACGACACGCCGTCGCCTTTGTGGGCGAGCGGTACTTCGATGCGCCGCGCCTCATTGAGCGCTATTTCGAGATCGTACCCGCCGCGTTAGGGGACAGAAGAGCAAGCGATAATTGAGCCGTCGATGAGCATTGAGAACAATCTGCAACCCGGTTAGCAGCTGCTTCGTTTCGGGCAACCTCAGAAGCTGTTTCAAGAATGCCGCGAGTGCCCTAGCTCTTTATCCCCGTGCGGCAACGCGTCAGCAAATTAGGACAAGGAGAAGCAATGAACAACAATACCGAACAGGTAGTCCAGATCCTCAAGGATCTCGGTTTCACCAGCCTTCTGTACTTGCTGCTCATCATTGTCGGTGCCTGGATAGTGACGGTGCTGGTGCGCCGCGGCCTTCCCTGGCTGGCGCAGCGCAGTCCCGCCCGTATGCGGCTCGGCATACTGAAATGGGTGCCCGTTCTGCGTTTACTTGTGTTGGCCCTCGCCATCGCACTCATTATCGCTATTATCCTCAACCCCAGTCTACCCAATATCGTGGCGGTATTGGGCGCCGCTGCGTTGGCGATCGGCTTTGCGTTCAAGGACTATGTCAACGGCCTCATTGCGGGGATAGTGAGTGTGTTCGAACGGCCGTACCGGCCCGGAGATTGGATAAAAATCGACGATGCCTATGGAATGGTTACCGCCGTGAATTTGCGAATGGTTGAGATCGTCAATCCTGACGATACGAGGGTGATGATTCCCCACAGCAAGATCTGGGATACCAACATTTATAACGCAAACTCCGGCAGACGTGAATTGCTCTGTGTGGTGAATTTTCACCTCCATCCGCTGCACGATGCGGCTCTGGTACGTCAGCGGCTTCACGATGTCGCCCTCACGAGTCCTTACCTTCAGATCGAGCGCCCCATCACCGTTATTGTCTCCGAGCAACTGTGGAATACGCACTATGAAGTCAAAGCGTATCCTATTGATGCGCAGCAGCAATTTCAGTTCATGACAGATATCACCGTGCGTGCCAAAGCGGCTCTCATTAGCCTCGGGATCGAGCCGGCAACGATACCGC
>JBAPTW010000346.1:0-1983 GCA_049282355.1 Gammaproteobacteria bacterium
CCCTAGGACACATCCTAAGCGGCTTGTCCGCAGCTGAGCTTCATCGTTAGGGTGCGCCCTTTAACGGCGCAAGGGATTGTTCTTTCAAGAGAACCATACATGTGTTTTGCTTCAGATGGAATCGGAATTTTCCCTGCTTTGATACAGTTGGTAAAAAGTAGAGGAAAATGACGATGACGAAGCGTACGAAGAGCAAACCGAAGCAGTACACGCCGGTGGAAAAAGTAGCGATTTTACGCCGGCATTTGGTCGATCAGGTGCCGGTCTCGGAAGTGTGTCGCGAGCAGCAGCTGCACCCGAACGTGTTTTACCGGTGGCAGAAGATCTTTTTTGAAGGCGGCGCCGCGGCCTTTGCCCCGAGCGGCTCGGCCCAGGTCAATCGCCTGAGCCAACAGGTTGAGGCGCTGCAAGCGCAGCTGGTGCGCAAGAATGACGTGTTGGCGGAGGTGATGGAAGCCTATGTGCAACTTAAAAAAAACACTGGGGTCCTCGGAGCGGGCGCTGGGTTGAGCCGGCGGTTCGCGCAGCGGTGGTGGCATTGCTCGAGTATGGCACGCAGCGGCTGGAGCTGCCGCTGACACGCCTACTAGGCTGGTTGGCGCTGGCCCCGGGCAAGTACTACGAGTGGCGCCGGCGCCAGGGCCAACCGAATCGCCATAATGGCATCATCCCCAGCCGCCATTGGCTGCAATCCTGGGAGCGCGAAGCGATCATCGCCTTCGCCCGGCAGCATCGCCAGGACGGCTATCGGCGGCTGTGTTACCAGATGATCGACGCCGAGGTTGTCGCCTGTGCCCCCAGCACCGTGTATCGGGTGCTGAAAGCCGCCGGCTTGCTTAACGCGTGGGAGGCTAAACCCACGCGCAAAGGCCAGGGCTTTGTGCAACCGACCTGTGCCCATGCGCATTGGCATATCGATATCTCCTACCTCAATCTCCAGGGCACGTTCTATTATCTGTGTACGCTTCTCGATGGCTATAGTCGCTGGATCGTGCAGTGGGTTTTGGGCGAGCAGATGACCGAAGTCGAGGTGGCCATTCTCTTGCAAGCGGCCCACGAACAGCACCCGGAGGCGACCCCGCGGGTGATTTCCGACAACGGCCCGCAATTCATCGCTAAGGAATTTAAGGCGTTCATTCGCCGCTCGGAGATGAGCCAAGTGCACACTTCGCCGGCCTATCCGCAGAGTAACGGCAAGCTCGAACGGTGGCATAAGTCATTGAAAGATGAATGTATTCGTCCGCAGACTCCAATCTCGCTCGAGGATGCGCGGCAGCTGATTGGCGTCTATGTGACGACGTATAATACCGAGCGGTTGCACAGTGCATTAGGCTATGTGGCCCCCGAAGCCAAGCTCCTCGGCCGCGAGCAGCACATCTTCGCCGAACGCCGGCGGCGGTTGCAACAGGCCCGCCAAGCGCGCCTCACCGCCTATCAGGCGCAGTTGCGAGTGCCTGCTGCATGAACCCAAGGGCATTGTTCCCAGGGCTGGCGCCGCACGGCGCCGTTCACCCTCATGGTGACCTCTTACCGGGAGCGCCGGCGCTGTCCAGGAGGAGTTGCGAAGCAAAGCTCCTGGACAGTGCCGGCGCGTACGGTACCCTGATCATCATGAGGGTAACGGGGCCGGGTCCTTCACGATTCCTTCGAGTTGGGCTGCCAGCCCCTTGGCAACCAACTCATTTCGATGGGGCAAAATTCCGATTTCCGCTGAACCAACACACTGGTGGGACAACCCAGTGGAAGTAGCCCCGGCCCAAGGGAAGCAGCTGGTGGTCGGCACAGCCGATGGCAAGGGGGTGGTGATCCGCAAAAGCGCGGAAGAGAAGGCGATTGATGGGAACCACGAGCAGGCCTGCCTCAAACCAGCCTGTAAAGAGAGCAAAACCTCGAAGCGCCATAGCGGCAAAAAGAAGGTGGCCATTTGGGGGGCCGCCTATACGATTGAACCGAATCCACGCACTCCGGACAAGGTGTTGGAAT
>JBAPTW010000347.1:0-7557 GCA_049282355.1 Gammaproteobacteria bacterium
CGACTCCCGCACGCTCGTCGAGCAGTCCATCGGCCGCGGTCTCCGTCTGCCCTATGGCAGGCGTACCGGTGTCCCCGCCGTCGACCGCCTGACCATCGTGGCTCACGACCGCTTCCAGGACATCGTCGACGAAGCCAAGAAGGGCGGCTATTCCTTCAGCACGGTCAACATCGGCGAGGATATTCCCGAGACGCCGAAACAGACCGTCGTCGTGGCGCCTGTGGTGGAAACGATGCTGGGCATCGTGCAGCCCGTGCAGGCCGGCAAGCCGGGCGAGACCACCGAAGCGGGCACGGGCGAGAAGGAGAGTCAGGTCCCCAAGCCCGAGCCGAAGTTCAAGACGCCGGGGCAGCAGGCTGCCGCCAAGCTGGCGCTGGAAGCTATTCGTAGGGTCACGCGTGATCCCCAGGCAGTACCCGGCCCGAAGGCTTTGCAAACGGAGAAGGTGCAGAAGCAGCTCGTCGCCGAGGTGACCGACAAGCTGAACTCGGGTCAGCTCACGATGTACCCGAACATCGACGAGAAGAAGCTCGTCATGGTGGTGCGCGAGGCCACCGCCATCTACGTGAAGCACACGATAGCCATTCCCCGCGTGATCGTGGTGCCCAAGGGCGTCGTGCGCGCGGGTTTCAACGAGTTCGAGCTCGACCTGTCGGCGTTCCGTCTCCAACCCGTGTCGAAGGAGATCCTGGTCCAGCACCTCACCAGCGACACGCGAGAGACCATCGGGGCGCTCGAAGGCGGGCACGAAGAAGAGCGGCTCGAGGACTACGTCGTTCGCGGGCTCATCGATTTCGATGACGTGAGTTACGACGAGCAGGCCGATTTGCTCTACACCCTCGCGGGCCAGTTCATCGCCCATCTGCGCGGCTACCTGAAGGACGAAGACGAGGTGCGAAACGTGCTGCTATTCCACCAGCGGCAGATCTCCAACCTCATCCACACCCAGATGCAGCAGCATACCTGGGAGGAGGCCTCGTCCTACGAGGCCGTCGTGAGCCACGGATTCTCGGAGGTGCGCGCCCAGGCTTTCGCTGCGTCCGCAGATGAATCCGTGCGCCCCTACGATACGCCGATCGGCAACAAGTCCGACATCCGCAAGATGCTCTTCGGCGGCTTCAAGAAATGCCTGTACCCGACGCAGAAATTTGACTCCGACCCCGAGCGACGCTTCGCGGCGGTGCTGGAGAACGATGCGTCGGTCATGAAGTGGTTCAAGCCTGGCAAGGGTGTGTTCCAGATCCGCTACACCGGCGACAACGACTATGAGCCTGACTTTGTCGTCGAGACCGAGACGGAAAAGCTCCTCTGCGAACCCAAGCGCGCCGACCAGATGCAGGACCAGGTGGTGCTCGCGAAGGCACGCGCTGCAGCCACGTGGTGTAGGCACGCAAGCGGCCATGATCAGCAGAACGGCGGCAAGCCGTGGCGCTACCTGCTCATCCCCCACAACGCCATCGCCGACAACATGACCATCGACGGCCTGGCGAAGACGTACACCTTCGAGGCGCCGGAGGAGAAGTAGGCGATGCAGGCATGTGATCCTCCATTACGCCAAGTGTACTTGATTGCATCCGATTGCCGAAGAGTGACGGAAATCTCTTCGCACGGCGTGTTGAGAGGACCGTGACAGGCCGTACTTTGCTAAGTGAGGAACTCTACTCGACCTTGAACCTGAATATCGGTACAGTATTATCGCTATGACGCCTCGGCAGCCAAAAAGCGGCGGAAAAGATCATCAGTTCGGCGGAAACTGGACGACCCGCAAACTCGAGGTTCTAGCGAGATATCTGAAGGCCTACACCACCGCTCTCAAGAATAAGCCTACCGCTGCTAAACCATTTCGAAAAGCCTACATTGACGCCTTCGCTGGTACTGGTTACCGAGACATCCAGCGTGGAGACGACCGACTCGATTCCGCGCAAAATTTGTTGTTTCCAGACCTCGCTGCTGAGGAGCCGCAAAAGCTGCTCGATGGTTCAGCTAAGTTAGCCTTGCAGACGAAGCCGCATTTCGACCGCTACATTTTTGTCGAACGAAGCCTCGTCCGCTGTGCGCAGTTGAAAGCCTTGAGGGCCGAGTTCCCGCAACTTGCCGGGCGCATCCGCATTGAGCAAGGCGACGCCAATGCCGAAATTCAGGCTCTATGTACTAAGGACTGGAGCTCGCACCGGGCGGTGCTCTTCCTGGATCCGTACGGGATGCAGGTCGAGTGGAAGACGATCGACGCGGTGGCTAAGACCGAGGCCATCGACCTTTGGCTGCTGTTTCCGCTTGGCATCGGTGTCAACCGCCTGCTGACGAGGTCTGGCGACATTCCGGAGTCTTGGCGTCGGCGACTCAACTTGCTACTCGGCACCGAGGACTGGTATGACGAGTTTTACAAGGTCGAGACCACACCGACCCTCTTCGGCACAGAGCAAGAAAGAGTTGTCAAAGCAACCATGGAGACCATCGGCCGCTACTTTAACAATCGTCTTAAGGAGGTCTTCGCCGGCGTCGTAGAAGAGCCCGGCGTATTGCGCAACGCGTCGAACAATCCGCTCTACCTCTTGTGCTTCGCCGTCGGCAACGAACGCGGTAAGGACATCGCGCTGCGGATCGCGGAGCACTTGCTCAAGGAGATGCGTTAATGGCCCAAGGCTCTAGCATCGAGTGGACCGAGTCCACCTGGAATCCTGTTACTGGTTGCACCAAGATCAGTCCGGGCTGCAAATACTGCTATGCGGAGCGCATGGCTGAGCGGTTACAGGCCATGGGACAGGGGAACTACGTCAACGGATTCAAACTCACGCTCCAGCCTCACATGCTGGAGCTGCCGCTTAAGTGGAGAAAACCGCAGACTATCTTTGTCAACTCGATGAGCGATCTATTCCACAACGACGTTCCACTGACCTACATTTATGAAGTCTTCAATGTCATGAGCCAGGCGTATTGGCATCGCTTCCAGGTACTGACGAAGCGCTCCGAACGTCTCGCCGTGCTTAGTTCGAAGCTGCAATGGGCGTCGAATATTTGGATGGGCGTGAGTGTGGAGAGCGAAAAGTACCGAGGGCGCATCGACGACCTCCGCTCGACCGGCGCCCGGCTGAAATTCCTTTCGCTCGAACCGTTGCTCGGACCGTTGCACGATCTCAGCCTCGACGGCATCGACTGGGTTATTGTTGGCGGTGAGTCTGGGCATCGTGCGCGATCGATGGACCCGACCTGGGTATTCGATCTGCGCGATCAATGCCGACGTGCACGCGTGCCGTTTTTCTTTAAGCAGTGGGGCGGCAAAAATAAGAAAGGGGCCGGGCGGCTTTTAGACGGCCGCACTTGGGACCAGATACCGGTAGGTCCGGCAGGCCAACCCAAGCCAACTTGCTCGCGCCATATCCCAATGCTCGCCGCCCTCCGGTAGTAACCCGGACACCCGGCCTCGATTCGGATTCTGCCCGTCAGCAGCAGGAAAGGGGTCACGTCTTGAATTATAATGTTCGTATTTAGGGACAAGAATGGGGACATTTTTAGGGGGCAGACCGCATTTATCTTCAGTTTCTGTCAAATAGATCATTCACCATTTTCAGAAACGCCGCCTAACGCCAAGAGCCCGTAGGTTGGGGTGAACGACGGGAACCCCAACAATCAATCCGGCGTCATTGTGAATCATAGATTACCTCCAATTGGCAACGGGCGGACGCGAATTCTCGTCTCATCGAAAACAACGATGCTGCCTTGGCCCAATGCGGCTGCCACGTTCGATAAGTTGGCAAGCAAGAGCACCACTTGCTCTTCAGGACGTCGTGAGACACACGCCGGAGAAGAATCATTGATGGCTTGGTCTCCTGCCGCAGCGAGAGAAGCGTGCCGAAATCGGTATCTGCTGAAATGACCACCCGTTCTTCGCGGGCAGCGAGCTCGAAAATCGCCTCATCCTCTGCCGCCTGCATCCCGTAATCGCGCACGTGCGTTGCATCGTGCCCAGCCTGCCTCAGGCCTTCGGCCACCACAGGCGACAATGCATTGTCTATGAGGAATTTCACACGACATTCACCAGCGGGAGTTCCCGCTCGCGAACCGCCTCAGCCGCGTATTGCAAAGCCTCGCGTATATCCTGGCGTCCCAGATCGGGAAACAACTTGAGAACTTCATCTTCGTTCATGCCATCGGCGATCATCCCCACGACGGTTGCCACAGGAATGCGTAATCCGCGGATGCATGGAACACCGCCCATTTGGTTGGGATTGACTGTGATTCGTGTGAATTTCATCTTCCTGATCTCCTAAAATCTCATTGCGCATATTGCTCTCAATGTAGGTTGAGGTGAGGAACGAACCCCAACATGCGAAACTGTGCTCCACCGGCCAAATAATCCTGACCGTTACTCTCCAAACGCTCTCTCATCACCCTGTCCCCCATCTCTGCCCCAATCGACCGGCAGCAAACCGAGTCGGACATAGCGGTGGAACGAGGAATAACGCCAATCTGCCGCGCGTTTGACATAACCATGCTTGACCGGGTTGTAATGGATGTAATCCAAATGCTGAGCGAAATCCCGATCATCGCGAATAAAACGTTCCCAATAACGCCGCTGCCAGATGCCTCGTTCGCCTTTCGCCTGCCGGCTTTCGCTGCGCCGTTCACCTTTCGGTATGCGCCGCGAAAATCCGGTTTTTATCAGCATCCATCGCGTCGGGTAATCGCGATCACCCATGGGCAAGGTCCAAACAGCGTGTAGGTGATCGGGCAGGATCACCATTGCATCGATATGAAATGCATGCATCGACTTTACTTTTTGCATCACCGTCCGAGCTGGTAGAGGAGCCGGTTGCCCGGACTCCCCCCCATTTAGAACCCATCGTGCCCAATTCGGGCAATAGGCTCAGGATAAAATCCTTCATGTGACTCCTTCGGTCAGTACAGCGCATGACGGATTTTCACCGGCGGTAGCGGGTGCGCCGCTCGGAAGCGGTCAAACTGCTCCCAGGTAAACGACTTCCGCTGACTGCGACGATTGAGATGACGGAACATGATCCGCGTGGCCTGATAGACAAACTCGTTCAGCGCCTTGCCGTTGTGCGACACCCCGTAATACTGGATGTGGCCTCTCAGCTTAGCCCGGAACAATGCCCAGATCTGCTTCAGCGGCAGTACATTACGCACTCGCTTTGCCCACTCGCCGACCCGTTTGAGCTTCGCGCGTAGGCGCTTCCCGCTCGTTTTGAGTTTCGGGATAATCACCCCACGGCGTGAACGACCCCAATAAAACGTGTCGGGTAGGCACGACCCATTGCTGGACCGCGCCCCCCTAAGAACTGATCGTACGAGTTTCCCCATAATCAGCTCAAGCCTTTCCGACGCCCGTTGCCGGACGCGGCTTTGCCACTTCTAATCTTTGGCTATGGACTTGCCGGTGACAATTGGGGTGGAGCAACACCCGATTCTCCGCACTGTCCGAACCGCCCCGCGTACGCCAGACGATGTGGTGATTGTGCCAGCCACTTCGTTCAGTGATCGGCTGGTGACACACCGGACAGATGCCCTCTTGTTCTCGCCACAGATAAAGCAGTTTCCCCTTGCCCCGCAGGGTAGTGGCCATTTGCACGTCCAGGCGCGCTTCGAAATAGCTTTCCCAGGTCGGGTCATAAGGATTGGCTCTACTCTTGACCTTGACATGCCGTTTGATGGGCGTGTACGCCATTCGGATCAACCGGTGTTCCTGGGTTTTGCCTCGGTGCGTCGTGGTGCCGTGGAATACCCAGTGGTTGCCCTGAACGGAGGTGAAGTATTTGCGGCGTATCCATTCCTTGGACTTATTCGGATGTCGGCGCTTCGCCCAACGCCATAGGCTTTGGAAGATCGCATGATCCATTTTTTTAAAGATCACCTTGCTCACCACGTGGCAGTGATAGTTGGCCCATCCGCGTAGCAGCGGATTGAGTTGCCCGATCAGCTGCCCGGCTGGGGTTTGCTTATTGACCTTAATGCGTTCACGGACTTTGCGCAGTATCGATTTGATACTCTTGCGCGACGGCTTGATCAATAACTTGCCGCGGTACTTGCGTACATTCCAGCCCAAGAACTCAAAACCCTCCGTGATATGCGTGACCACGGTCTTTTCCTCGGATAAGCGCAGACCGCGCTCGCCCAGGAACCGCTCCACCAGTGGCTTAACTTCCTGTATTAGCACCGCTTCCGAGCGCCCCGTGATGATGAAATCATCGCAATATCGCACCAGATTCACCTGCTGATTATGGCGCGTTTTAGGCCTGGGGAAGTGTGCGCGCAGTTCCCGCTCCAGACCATCGAGCGCCAGGTTAGCCAGTACGGGTGAGGCAATCGAGCCCTGCGGGGTACCGGCCTCGGTGTGATAGAGGGTGTGTTTGTCCATAAAACCGGCTTTGAGCCATTTTTGCAACATCGCCTTGTCCATAGGCACGTGGGTCAATAACCATTCGTGCGAGATTTCGTCAAAGCATGCGTGGATATCGCCCTCCAAGATCCAGTGCGGCGATTTGCGTTTGTTCAATGCCGTGAAGCATTGTTCAATCGCATCCGCTGTCGATCGCTCTTTGCGAAAGCCGTAGGAGTTGGGATCGCCCGTGGTTTCCGCGATCGGCTCGAGTGCGTGCACATATAACGCCTGCATCGCCCGATCCTTCATCGTCGGTATGCCTAACGCACGACGCCCTCGACCATTGCTTTTAGGTATCCATATTCGACGCACCGGTTGCGGCCGGTAGCCGCGTTGGCGCAGTTGACTCACTGCCGCTGCTTTCTTCGCCAGCGTGTCCCAGATGACCCGGTCCACGCCGGCAGTCCGTTTACCAGGATTTTCCGTCACTCGCTTTACCGCCAATACTTTGGCCGAAAACGAATGGGTCAGCAGCCGTTGCAAGGCTTTCACCTTACCCCAGCGACCGACCTGCACCGCCTTCACGATACGCGTCTGGAGCCGACGCACGTTGCGATGGACTTGCCGCCAATCAATAACATGCCAGTCCACTTCAACGGGGGAAGCCGCACCAGCCGTAAGTACTGCCGTCATCTGCTTTGCTTCCTTAGTCGGTTTGCCATACTCTCTCGTGATGAAAGACCCGAGGGAAGTCAGCCCGCTTTCGCGTGGGGTGATGTGGCGCGCGTTCAACCCCTATCCACCCCATTACAGGATGACCTTCGCTTCTTCCCTCATCCGCTACCCGCAGCGCCATAGGCTTGCTTTACAGCGCGCTGGCCCGCTCTCGGGCAGCGCTACGGGCTTATCACGGTCTGCATACATGCCAGGACGGGTTAGGCCCTGCTTCATCCGCCGGTGGTCGACTCGTCTGCGATGGGCGAGGATTCAGCGCCCATACCTGACCACATTGCCTTTTGGCTCAGGCCTTTCAGCACCTTTGGCTTGTTCTTTCCTAACGACGTTTACTCGCAGTTCACTTGTGTTGGCCATACCATCCAACCCTAGCGCCCGTACCGCCTTGATGCTGGCAGTCGCAATCGCCCCTCGCGGTTTGAATTGCCATTCCGAAGAACGAGGCTACATTGTCCCAGGAGCTTCACACCGCTAGATTACTCTAG
>JBAPTW010000348.1:0-1926 GCA_049282355.1 Gammaproteobacteria bacterium
CCGCAAACCAGTCCGGGACAGCACGCTGGCGGTGGTGGATCGCGCCGCGAGGGACCTTCGCCCATCGACACAAGCGATATCCAGCTTCGCCAGCCAAAGCCGGATTTATTTGATGGTGTGGCACACCGGGCGGCGAAAACAATAGCGCTTGACCAGCGCAACGGTCGCGAGCGCGAGAAGAGGACGAACAAGCCCTCTCAGATCCGCAAGTTCTTCGACGAGTTGGTCATGTGGGAGGCGAAGATCAACGCTGGCAAAGAGGATGAAGCGTCGAGGAAAGCCCGTTTCGACGACGCGCTTCCGTTCATACGTATGCTTAATGCGAAGGCGGCCTATGCCAAAGGGCGCCAGTTGATCGATGAGAGCTTCCAGGATCTCCTAGGGCACTGCCTGAAGCAGGTGGAGGATCCGACGACCTTGAGAAATTGCCGGCTCTTCTTTGAGGCCCTGCTGGGCTTCTATAAGGCCTACCGACACTCCGACCAGTGAGACCGAGGGAATGAAGACCATGAAGCTCACGCGTATCTCCAAGCTGACCGGCACCATCGAGCTGGTCACTGGCCTGCACATCGGCAGCGGCAACGCCGAGATGCACATCGGCGGCACCGACAATCCGGTGGTCAAAAACCCCGTCAATCAAGAGCCCTACATTCCTGGCTCGAGCCTCAAGGGCAAGATGCGCAGCCTGATGGAGTGGAGCGCCGGTGTGGTGGGCGTCATCGCTGAAGCAGAGAATGGCAAAGGCTTGCCGCTCGGTTTCAAGCACTTGAAGCTGCTGCTCGATCCCGAGCAACAGGCGAAAGGCAAGCTGATTCTCCAAATCTTCGGCGGCGCGCCGGAGAGCGAGTCAGACCAGGCTCTCGTGAATGAGATAGGCCCCACCCGGTTGGCTTTCTGGGACTGTAACCTGAGCGCGGACTGGGTCGCGCGCATGCGAGAACAGAACCTGCTTCTCACCGAGACCAAGATGGAAAACACCATCGACCGGATCCGGGGCGTGGCCGAGCACCCTCGCAATACCGAACGGGTGCTGGCGGGGACGCGTTTCGAGTTTAACCTGACTATCCGGTTGCACGACGACGAGGATCTGCTGGATGAGGTGTTGCAAGGGCTGAAGCTGGTGGAGCTCACCGGCCTTGGCGGCTCCGGATCCCGCGGCTACGGCAAGGTGCGGTTTGCGGACCTCAAGCTGGACCAGGAGCCCATACAGGACCGCTACGCCGCGCTGCAGCCCGTCTGATATCGAGTTTGCAGGAGCCGTGATGGACAGCCTGACCATGAGTTTGGTCCCGATGAGCCCGTTTGGCACGCCGCTGATGGGCGATACCTTGTTCGGTCAGCTCTGCTGGGCGCTGCGCCGCCGGCACGGCGAGGCGCGGCTAACGGAGCTGCTCGCGGGCTATCTGGAAGGGCGCCCCTTCGCGGTGATCTCCGATGCCTTCCCGGCGGGTTACGTGCCACGGCCCGCCGTGCCGCTGAGGTGGTTCGGGGACATCGATCCGAGCACCCGCAAGGAAATCAAGAAGCGTCGATGGCTGCCCGTCACTGCGTTGGCTGATCCTGGCGGATGGCTGGAGGCGTCGGTGGCCGTGACCGACGCGCAGCCCCATCCCCAGCCCCATAACACCATTGACCGGGCGACTGGAACCACGGGGCGCGTTGGATTCGCCCCCTACGGAATGATCCAACACTGGTATCCACCGGGATTCGCCATGGATTGTTATGTTCTGCACGATCCGAAACGCATTACGGGTGACGAGATGGCGCGGCTGTTCGAGGACATCGGTGTCAGCGGCTTCGGGCGAGATGCGAGCATCGGTCTCGGCCGATTCACCGCGACCACGGTGGCAACTCAGCTCCCGGCCATTCCGGGTGGCGCGACCGCCTGGCTGACCCTCGCCGCCAGCGCGCCGCAGGGCCTGGGAC
>JBAPTW010000349.1:0-5896 GCA_049282355.1 Gammaproteobacteria bacterium
GAGAGTAACAAGCCGCGGCGTCGCGCGATACGAAAGGCGTAGAGAAAGGTGGCGATGCCGAAGGCTAAGTAGACGATGTTTAACACCACCGCGTGCAGGAACAGATCGAGGCGAAAGGTCTGGTGGAACAGCACCGCTCGCATGCCTTCGAAGACATGACTGGACGGTAGCGCATGCGCAACGCCTTGCAGCCATTCGGGAAGTACCTTAACGGGGTAATAAATTCCGCTCACCGGCGCCACAGCAAAAATCGCCGCCCAGGCAAAGCTCTCGGCGCCGAGCCCGTAGCGCAACACCAACGCACAGATGATCAGCCCGATGGACCAGCCCATGACCAGCAGATTCGTGAAAAACGCCAGCAGCGGCAAGCCTAGGCTAAATATCGAATAGTGATAGAAAGGGATGGCGAGGCAGGCGGCAGCGCCCACGCCGATGAGGGTGCGAATGAAGCTGATGGTAAGCAGTGCACAAATGAGCTCGTAGGGGCGCAGCGGGCTGGCAAATAGATGTCCCAGATTGCGTGAGTAAAGCTCCTCGAAAAAGACCACCGACACCCCAAGCTGCCCTCGAAACAGCACGTCCCACAGCAGCACGGCGGCGAGCAACGCCCCGGAAGCCTGTGCCAGCCAGGTGCTGGTGGTGACAAAGAACTGGGTGATGAATCCCCAGAGGATCATCTGCACGGTAGGCCAATAGGCAAGCTCAATGATCCGTGGCCACGAGCTTCGCAAGACATAAACATAGCGAAGTACCATGGCGCCGATGCGGTACCAGGAAAACGCGAACGGCAGGGCGTTCACCCCGTGCTCCGGCCCTGGGTAGCCACACGCCGCTCAGCTCGGCGAGCACGCGCAATATCCAGGAATACCTGCTCCATGTTTTGACGACCGTAACGGGCGATAAGCGACTGAGGGGTACCTCGATCGACAATGCGCCCGGCTCTGAGCATGATGACGTCATCACAGACGCGCTCAACTTCCGGCATATTGTGTGATGCCAGGAGCACCGTCGCAGCAGTTCGTTGTTGGTAGTCCTTCAGATAGACGCGAATCCGGTCGGCGGAATCGGGATCCAGCGATGCGGTCGGTTCATCGAGCAACAGCAGCTCCGGCTCATTCAGCAACGCCTTGGCCAGGGCGACCCGCGTCTTCTGCCCCGCGGATAGGGTGCCGTAACGCCGGGTCATAAAACGGCTGATTTCAAGCTCTTCACCAAGCATTCCCAGGCGGCCTCTAATGTCCTTCACCCCGTACAGTCTCGCGTAGACGCGCAGGTTCTGCGCCACGGTGAGGCGCTGCGGGAGATCAACGTAGGGCGAAGAAAAGTTCATGCGGCTCAAGGCCGCGTAACGATCGCGTCTCATGTCGTGGCCGAGAATATGGATTTCCCCTGCCGAGGGCATCAGCAGCCCCAGTAACAAGGCAATGGTGGTGGTCTTGCCCGCCCCGTTGCCACCGAGCAAACCGCACACGATGCCCGCTCTCACTTGGAAGCTAATGGCGTCGAGAGCCACGACGTCAGCGTAATGTTTTGTCAGTTGACGCACTTCGAGGGCGTACGTTGGAGACGGCGATACCATAACGAGTGATGCCAATGACTGCGCGTTACCGAGATGGTGTTCCGTTGGAGATTTCACTACTATGGGCGCTGGTTCGAGACGATGGATTGTCGGCAGATTGCTCGTGAAGGCTCCAGAATTTGCCACCTCTGAGGCTGCTGAAGCCGCCTTTTATGACGCCTTCGAACGTGCCGATCTCGGCGCGATGATGAACGTCTGGGCCGATGATGAGAGCATCATCTGTATTCATCCGATGGGGCCGCTTTTGCTCGGGCGGCGCGCCGTAGAGAGTAGCTGGAGGGATCTCCTGGCCGGCGGGCCCTCAATGCGATTTCACATCAGCGACCTTCACGCTACCCACCACGCCCGGGTTGCAGTGCACTGCCTACACGAAAACATTTCGCACGGCGTGCAGTTTAGCCAGCACGCCGTGATGATCGCGACTAATCTCTATCAGCTAACCGATCACGGATGGCGCCTCATCCTGCACCACGCGTCCCCCAAAGTAGCGCGCCCGGTTGCCCCTCCAGAGCCACCGGCCCGCATCCATTAACGTCTTAACGTCGCCGTCGCCCCTCGGGAGGGCGGCATTGAAAATCACCTCACGTGCCAGACACGGAGCGCCGCCGGATACCCAGCTCTCGCAACTGCGCTTCATCCACCAACGCCGGCGCTCCGGTGAGAGGACACTGGGCCGTTTGCGTCTTCGGAAAGGCAATCACATCCCTGATGGAGGAGGCGCCGGTCATCACCATGGCCAGGCGATCGAGACCAAAGGCGATGCCGCCATGGGGTGGGCAGCCATACTTCAGCGCCTCCAGGAGAAAACCAAATTTGGCGTGTGCCGTCTCCTCATCGATGCCGAGGATGCGAAACACCGCCATTTGCATTTCGCGGTGATGGATGCGAATCGATCCGCCGCCGAGCTCGGTCCCATTGAGCACCAGATCGTAAGCTCGAGAGGGGCAATCACGGGGGGCCGCTTCCAATAGCTCCAGGCTCTGCGTATCAGGCGCCGTGAAGGGATGATGCAAGGCCAGCCACCGCTGTTCATCGCCGCTCCACTCGAACATCGGAAAGCCGGTGATCCAAACCGGCCGCCAACCGTACTCGACCAGCCCAAAATCATGGCCAAGGCGCACCCGCAGCGCCCCCAGGGCTTCATCGACGATCCGCGCGTCATCCGCTCCGAAGAAGATAATATCGCCGCTCTGCGCCTCGGTGCGTGCCAGGATCTCCACCAACGCCTCATCGGCGAGATACTTGACAATGGGTGACTGCAGTCCCTCACGCCCGCCGGCCGCATCGCGCACCTTGATGTAGGCAAGCCCTTTCGCCCCGTAAGTACTCACCAAGTGCGTGTACTCGTCTATGGCCGAGCGCGACAGCTCCTCGCCCGCCGGCAATCGCAGCGCCGCCACCCGGCCTGAAGGGTCATTGGCGGGCTCTGAAAACACCTTAAACGTTACTGTGGTCATCAGATCGCCCACCTCCACCAGCTCCAGCGGGATACGCAGATCCGGCCGGTCGGTGCCGAAGCGGCGCATTGCCTGGCGGTAGGTGAGGCGGGGAAAAGGCTCGTGCAAAGGTACCTCTACCACTTTGGCGAACAAATCACGGATCATGGCTTCCACCAGCACCATCACCGCCTCTTCGTCCACGAAGGACAATTCCAGGTCGAGCTGGGTGAACTCCGGCTGGCGATCGGCACGCAAATCTTCGTCCCGAAAGCAGCGCGCGATCTGATAATAGCGATCAAAGCCGGACATCATGAGCAGCTGCTTAAAAAGTTGCGGTGACTGGGGCAAGGCGAAGAACTTTCCTTGCTGGGTGCGGCTAGGCACCAGATAGTCGCGCGCCCCTTCCGGTGTGGCGCGCGTCAGCATCGGCGTCTCCAAATCCAGAAAACCGTGGGCATCAAGAAACGTCCGCAACGTCTGCACAATGCGCGTGCGCACACGCAGCCGTTCTTGCATCACCGGGCGGCGAAGATCGAGATAGCGAAAACGCAGCCGGACCTCTTCGTTGATGTCTTCTTCGTCCAACTGGAACGGCGGCGTCTCGGAGGCATTGAGAATTTCCACGTCACCGACATGAATCTCCACAGCCCCCGTAGGAAGCTCCGGATTCTCGGTGCCCGGCGGTCGTGCGCGCACACGACCTTCGATCCGCAACACGAACTCGTGGCGGATTTTGCTCGCGGTGTGCAGTGCCTCGGGCATCTCGCCGTCGAAGACCGTCTGTACCAGGCCTTCGCGATCGCGCACATCGATGAAGATCACGCCGCCGTGGTCGCGCAGGCGATGTGCCCAACCACACACGACAACGGTTTGATCAATGAAGGATTCGTTTACATGGCCGCAGTAAAGTGTGCGCACAGTCCAGTCTCGATGCAATAAATCACTACTAAAGTTAGAGATGGTACGGATTGGCGCCATCGGTCGCAAGGACAGCGTCGGCTTTCATTGACCTTTGCGGCCACTCAGGAACCACCACCCCCAGGGAAATGATGAGCTTCAAGCCATCGTCAACGGTCATATCCAGCTCCACGACATCATTGCGCGGCACCAGGATGACAAAGCCCGAGGTTGGGTTGGGCGTCGTCGGCAGAAAGACCGCGACTACGTCAGCCCCGGTTTTTGCCTGCACCTCGCCGAGCCTTTCGGCTGTCTGCAGCGCCAAGCACCACATGCCACGCCGGGGATACTCCACCAGCACCACCTTGCGAAAAGACTTACCGTTGGCTGACAGCACGGTTTCCACCACCTGTTTGACGGCGCTGTAGATGGTGCGAACCAAGGGGATGCGGGCCAATAGGCCTTCCCATAGCGACACCATACGCCGTCCCAGCAGGTTGGCCACAGTGATTCCCGTCAGCAAGATAATCAACAGCGACAGCAACAGACCGACGCCGGGAATGTAAAATCCCAACAGTGCATCGGGGCGCCATGCGGGAGGCAACAACAGCACCGTGCGGTCCATGATATCGACCAGCAGCTTCACCACCAGCACGGTCACGCCCAATGGAAGCCATACCAACAGGCCCGCTATCAGGTATTTGCGAAAATAGCTCATGAAGACGGCCGGCGTCTAAGTAAGCCGCCGGCACTAATAGGTAAGCTGCGCAAAATGAGAATAAGCCAGTGGGGAATTAGCCCGAGCCAGTGCCGCTGCGAGTCGAGTGAGTACCTGCCTCCGATTTGCTGGCAGAAGTCTCCTCCTTCTTTTTTTCAGTCGGTGTTTCCTTTTCACCATCCGCCTTGCTCTTGTTGCTCGCTTGCTTCGGCTTACCCTTATCCCTGAAGTCGGTCACGTACCAGCCGGTCCCCTTTAACCGGAAACCGGCGGCAGACACCATCTTGCGCAGCGCCGGTTGGCTGCAGTTATCGCATGTCTCTAAAGGAGAGTCACTCATTTTCTGGATCACCTCGATGCGGTGTCCACATGCAGAGCATTCATATTCGTAGATGGGCATAGCGGTCCTTCTATTGGCTATTGCATAGAAAACCTGGGAATGCAGCGCAAGATGGGGGCGCGTAAGCCATTTTTCAAGCGTGCTGAGAAACATGTCAATATACCCGGACCGCACACGAACACCAGAGCGAATATTGGCGATGCAACAGGTTTATTCATAGACCCTGAGTAGAATCCCAGCTTCTAGCGGGCACCCCTGCTCAACCTCTTCGTTCCTTTCGCCTGTCGGCCTTTCTGCGCCTTACAGAGTCGGGTATCATGGGCAACCCCATCGGTTACATTTTTTAGGGGCCGTTAGCTCAGTCGGTAGAGCATCGGACTTTTAATCCGCTGGTCGCAGGTTCGACTCCTGCACGGCCCACCAATTATAAAACAATAACCTACGATCACTTCATCGACCCGCATTTCTTGCCCTTTGCGTGAATTTTGCGTGACCCCCAGCCAAACAGCGGACCGTTTATCCATTGATCGTGCGTAATTCGCGAAAGCGATGGGGGGCATGATGATATTCCCCCTCCACCCAAGCCCACAGTCGGCGGTTCAGGGCCCCGAGGCTGGCGGTGTCCGGCGCCGTCAAGCGGGTCAGCAGTTGTCCTCGTACGGTCTTGAACCAGCGTTCGATCTTGCCCTTTCCTTGGGGACGGTAAGGACGGGCATGGATCAGGGCGATGCCGAGTTTGGCGCACACCAGGGCCAGGTGGTGGGAGCGGTAATTGGCGCCATTGTCGACGTATAGACGCTGGGGCAGGCCCCGGCGCATCATCGCCTGCTTGAGCACCGGCAAGAAGGCACGGGTATTTTCCGCCAGCGCAAAGGCCGCGTAGGGAATCACCCGGGTGGCATCGTCGATGAAGGCGACGAGAT
>JBAPTW010000350.1:0-2419 GCA_049282355.1 Gammaproteobacteria bacterium
GCATGGCGATAGCTCTGGACGGAATGCTGTACTCAAACACAGCATCGAACCGACGAAACAGCGCCCGGTCGAGGAGCCCCACGTGGTTCGTGGCGCCGATGATAATGCTGTCGGAATCGTCCTGCTCCAAGAATTGCAGGAAGGAATTCAGTACCCGCCGGATCTCGCCGACGTCGTTCGTGCCACTGCGTTGCGCGCCGAGCGCATCAAACTCATCGAACAAGTAGGTGCCACGGGTCGCTTGGATGGCATCGAAAACCAGTCTGAGCTTCGCGGCAGTCTCGCCCATGTATTTCGTAATGAGTCCGTCAAGCTGAATCGTGAACAGCGGCAAGCCGAGTTCGCCAGCCAGAGCGGATGCTGTCATTGTCTTGCCCGTCCCAGGCGGGCCAACGAGGAGTAGCTTACGCAGCGGTGCGAAGCCGTGCTCTCGGAGCCGGTGCCGCTGTCGCTGTTCGAGCAGCACGCGGCCAATTCGTTGGGCGAGGTCGTCTTCCAGGGCCATATCCGCGACGCGAGTCTTCGGATAGGCGGCGGTCACAAGCCCGGCGAGCTCGCCTCGCGGCTGCGCCATGGGAATGGGTTTCGGGCTTGGTTCGGTTTCGATGCCCTTGATGCGCTCTTTGGCGCGATCCACAAGCTCCCGTAACTCCTGCGCGAATCGGCTATGGCCACTGCGAGCGGCCTGGGCGGCGACCTGCATGGCGATAGCATAGAAGCGGGTGTCGTCTCGCTCGGCGTGGCTCCGTATCAGGGCCTTTATTTGCTCGGCCTTTGCCATCGTTCCCCTCATTCGCGGCAAGTTTGCCCCATGTCGCGCGAGATTCTGAATCGTAGATACTCTTAGGGACTAATTGTGGCGGAAAAGTCAATCGGCCGCACGGGATTTATTCGCGGCGGCATGGGGTCTCGCGGCCTGGGGTGCCACCAAATCGAGATTGTGGCCATCATCGAGCCGAGTGCCGCGCAGAAGTACGCTCTGGCAGGAATGGACAATGCCCTGTCTGTTTCAAAGTACCAGCTCAAGCTTCCGAACGAAGCCAAGGTGCAAGCATTTCAGGAAGAGCAACTTCGAGAAGTTGCGAAAGAAATAGGCCCCGGACGCGTTATTGACGAAAAGGAACATTTTATAAACAACCATGGGCCGCGAAATCGTGGGCTTCACCCGCAAAGTACATCTTCAAGCATCCGCACCTGCGAGAAGAGTGCCGTTATGCGAAGCGTACGGGGTGTGGCTGCGCAATATACTTCTCGCGTGCGGCGCGGCGCTCAAATCTCGACGGTAAACGTGGGATCGAACGCTTCAACAGGCTCTACATTGAGATAGCCGCGTTGATTGCCGACGACCCTCGTGCCGGCTATGGTGTAGTCGACACAGTGGTGGGTATGTCCATGGACCCACAGCGTAACCTTCTCGCCATCCATCATGGATTCTAGATTACTGAGGTAGGCCGCTGCCAGCACGCTCAGTGGGTATTGTGGTGGCCGTGAGAGAACCGAAGGCCCAGTGTGTGTTACGACGACCGTGGGCATGCCGGTAGGCTCGCTCCGTTTTCGCTCTAGCCAGCGCCTCGCCTGGAGATGCAGGGCCGCAGTGTCCCCAGGACGCAGCTTGCGAAAGCGTGGTGATACACGGATTTTTCGGTAGTCATTCATCTGCTTGCCACACAGCGCCATGGTGGCGGCCTGCCGCTCGACTCCGAAAAGACAGAAGTCGGTCCACAGCGTGGCTCCGAGAAAGCGAATGCCGTCGAGTAGCACTTCATCCTGGTCGAGCACATACACAGCTGTGTCATGCGCTTGCCGTCGCATTTTGTCCAGTGTGTGGGGATAGCTGTGACTGTAATACTCGTGGTTGCCTGGCACATAAATGACCCGTCGCCGCAGGCGCTCCGATTGCGCCACCGCCCAGCTTACACCTCTGACTCCGGTATCAATATCACCGGAAAGAACGATGACGTCGGCCGCGACCTTCTCTATGTCCGGTGTATCTTGGCGGACAAATTCGTTGTGCAAGTCGGAGAGGATGTGAGGCGTTTGCGCTGTAGCGATATTTGCTCAGACGCGCCCGGGGGGAATCCAGCGATGAAGTCCGGATGGCGCAGGCGTAGGGAACGAAGACAGGAGTTCTGGTGGTTATTGATAACAATTCTCAATAATGGCAATCTTTGGGCGCAGCTGTCCCTCGGGCTAGCGTGGCCCGTCCCCGAGTCTTGCGCGAGGAGGGGTTTAGCCCGTGGCTGGGATAGGCCTGACCAGTGAGCGCATCTGCTCGATGCGACCCGCGTTGACATGCCCCAGGGCCATAGCCATCATCACCGCAAGTGCCAATCTGACTCGGGCCTGCATTTTGGCCTTGCCACGGATGAAGTGATTCTCAAAGCCGAAGCTGTGGTCAATGCGGTTGTTGATATTTAAC
>JBAPTW010000351.1:0-2641 GCA_049282355.1 Gammaproteobacteria bacterium
ATTTCGCTATCCAAGAAAGCCATGCGAGAGATTGAAACACGATTAGAGCGCAACCCGCTATTGCCCAAGTGGGACATTTTGATTCGGCCCACCTAACGGGGGTGTTTAGTTTCGGAAATCACCTTAAGCCGACGATTGACCGGTCGCGACGGGGCACGGCGACTGTGTTGCCGGCACCTGTGAGATTCTTCAAGGTGGCTCGAGCCGCAACAGGACGACTGGAGCATAGGTAACGCATGAAGTACTTGAGCTTCGACCTAGAAATTAATCCAGGGCGCGGACGTGAATATCCGCTGGAGGTGCGCTCGCCAGCAGGCGAAGCTCGAGAGACGCTGTGCTTCCCCTTTGACGAACTAACACTGCAGAATCGGCTGCAGGCCCTAGAGATTGCCCTTTTGCGTGCCGGTGGCCGACAGCGTCGCATTCCATCGAGCGAAGAGCAGAGCGTCCAAGATTTCGGTCGTGTGCTGTTCGATACTCTCTTGACTGGGGAGGTGCGTATCCGCTATGACGTCAGCCTGCGTGAGGCCACCGACCAGGGTAAGGGACTGCGGCTGCGGTTACGCATCCAGTCGCCCGAGTTGGCCGCCCTTCCCTGGGAGTTTCTGTACGACGCTCGCGCTGGTGAATACCTTGTCCTCTCTTCTGACACCCCGCTGGTTCGCTACCTCGAGTTGCCTCGTGCCATCAGGCCACTGACAGTTGAGAAGCCCCTGCGTATTCTCGGGATGATCGCCGCCCCGAGCGATCTGCCCGCGCTTGATGTGGAGCGCGAGACGCAGCGGATGGAAATGGCCATCAAGGTTTTGCGGGAACAGGGGCTGATCGAACTGACTTGGCTTCCAGGGCAAAGTTGGCGAGACTTGCACCGGGCGATGCGCTCAGGCCCGTGGCACGTGTTTCATTTTATCGGTCATGGGGGTTTCGAGCGCAGCACCGATGAAGGCCTCATCGCGCTCGCCGACGAAGACGGTCAAAAGCATTTTCTCACCGCCACTCATCTCGGGCGTCTGCTGGCCAACCACCGGCCGCTGCGCTTGGTGGTACTCAACGCCTGCGAGGGTGCGCGCGGCGGCAACGTCGATATCTTCTCAAGCACGGCTGCCATTCTGGTGCGGCGGGGAATTCCCGCCGTGATCGCCATGCAGTACGAGATCACGGATCGGGCGGCGATCGAGTTTGCGCACGCCTTTTATGAGGCCGTGGCCGAAGGCTTGCCCGTCGATCGTGCGGTCACCGAGGGGCGGATCGCGCTCAGTGTGGCGATCGCTAACACCCTGGAATGGGGCACACCGGTGCTGTACATGCGTGCCCCGGACGGCGTGCTGTTTCAAATCACCGAGGGTGCGATGGTTTCAGCAGCTCGAGCCAAGCAACAGCGAGAGGCAACACCGGCGCCCAAGGGTCCGGTTCCTTCCGCCGGTCGTCTCACTTCAGCTTCCCTCGGCGCGGTGTTCACAGATAGACTGCAAGATCACTCCGAGGGGCCGGAGATGGTCATGCTTCCAGCCGGCGAGTTTTGGATGGGCTCCGACAAAAACCTGGATGCAGAGGCGCTTGACACCGAATTGCCACGCCACCGGGTAATCATCGCCAAGGCATTTGCGCTGGGTCGTTATCCGATCACTTTCAATGACTACGACCGATTCGCCCAGGCGACGGGCCGTGAGCGCCCAAACGACATCGGTTGGGGCCGGGGCAATCGGCCGGTCATCAATGTCTCCTGGGAAGATGCCACCGCCTATGCGAAGTGGCTCTCTCAGGAGACGGGAAAGCGTTATCGGTTGTCGACGGAGGCGGAATGGGAGTATGCGGCGCGAGCGGGCACCGAGACCCGGTATTGGTGGGGTAATGAGATCGGGCAGAATCGCGCCAACTGTAACGGTTGCGGCAGTGAGTGGGATAACAGGCAAACAGCCCCCGTGGGGTCATTTGGGGCCAACCCCTTTGAGTTACACGACACCGCGGGCAATGTCTGGGAATGGGTGCAGGACTGTTGGCATGAGAATTATGCCGGAGCGCCGTCGGACGGCTCGGCATGGGAAACGGGCGACTGCCGCTACCGTCTGCTCCGGGGCGGCTCCTGGAACGACAGACCGAGGGGCGTGCGCTCGGCTGCCCGGAGCTGGGGCGGGCCGGTCTACCGGTCCAACTACCTGGGTTTCCGCCTCGCCCAGGACTTATAACCCTTTTTACTTTGTTCTTTTACCCTTTGCAAAGGCCAGGGGGCAGCGCCCCCTGGCCTCTTTCTGCCTGAATGGCGAGCACGACGCCCCAAGCCGTGCAGGCCTGCCACGAGCTTCTCTTGGGGTTGCCCACAGCTCGACAGGTTTCCCCGGGCGCGGCGCGCGCCTTCCACCAGGCTTTCGATGCGAACTTCCATGGAATGTAAAGGTACCGCTGTTATGGGCACAATGTCGATGTGTCCAAGACGCGTTAACATAGCGCAAGTGGGCCCTGCTCATCGATCGGGTATCTTTATCATTCCGTCGGCTGGTTATCCCGTTAGCTGGGATGGCAGCCGAGCCCCTTGCCACAAGGGACGCCGTGAATATGTCCTTATAGGCTTGAGTCCGGCATCCCTGCCGGACACACCCTTGAGGCAAGGGGCTTGGCTGCCTAAAAGCGCTGGGCACGGTCC
>JBAPTW010000352.1:0-1710 GCA_049282355.1 Gammaproteobacteria bacterium
AAGCTTTCAATCGAGTCTGACCCCATTGATCCCTATTGTGCGCTACCGCTTCAGGCTGGAAGCGTTCGATGACCTCCATTTCCCGGCTTATCCGGGGTCCACGTGGCGCGGGTTGCTTGGCCACGGCTTAAGACGCGCTGTTTGTGTCACGCATCAACCCCGCTGTGATGGCTGTTTGCTGGCGGGGACTTGCATCTACTCCACCCTTTTTGAATCGCCCGCGCCAAGTGAGGCGGCGCGGCGCCGTTTCACGTCTATTCCGCACCCTTTCATTCTGGCGTTGGACAGGCCTGGGCCGAGGCGGGTTCTGTCGAGACAATTCGTGTCCGTCGGCGTGAACCTTGTTGGCGAGGCTAACAATGCGGTCCCATACCTTATCCATGCTCTGAACCTGGCCGGGCAACGCGGGATCGGCACGGCGCAAGGACGGTTTCGGGTCGCGTCGGTGCATCAGGAGCCGAAGCTCGGCGAGGACGTTTGGGAGCAAGTGTACGATATCGGTTCTGCGACTTACCGGCGATTGCCGACTGCACTTTTCCAGCTGTCGCCGCCACCGGATCGCATTGCTCTGATACTCATGACGCCATTGCGCATCAAGCGTGACGGCCGCTTCGTCGTTCCCCGAACCTTTCGACCGGGGGACCTGCTTTATCATCTGGGTTTGCGTCTTGCGATGTTACAGGCGTTCTATGGCGGAGATGGATCGCCTGATATTCCCCGCCGGATCGAACTTGAGGAGCCTGAGGGCTTGCTGCTCGAGCATAACCTGCATTGGCATGAGTGGACCCGCTATTCATCGCGGCAACAGACCGAGATGCAGATGGGTGGGTTGATCGGCGATATGGTGTTGGATGGCGCCGTCGCCAGGCCCTATTGGTCGAGACTGTGGATGGGGCAGTGGTGCCACCTTGGCAAGGGGACCAGCATGGGGTTGGGACGCTACCGCCTTACCGATGTGGCAAGCTTGCCACCGGCACGTCGGACCGCTTGATCGCTCATCATGCGGGTCATGCGATGGGGCCAATGGCTAACGAAGTGGCAGGACGCCCCCGGCTCAGTTTAGTGAACCGCGTTCTCCTTGGGACACGATGCAGTCGAACCAATACCAACACACTGATGCCGAACTTTTCCCGAGACGAATTTTGCTCGCCGTCACTGGGCTCTCGCCGCAGGTTGTCACGGAGACGCTCTACGCCCTGGCGGTCAAAGCCGAGCGTTCGCTCATCCCCACGGAGGTGCAGGTGATCACCACCGCCGATGGCGCCGACCGGGCCCGTCTTACGCTTCTTTCAGACGAGCCGGGATGGTTTCAGCGCCTGCGTCGCGACTTTCGGTTGCCACCCATCGTCTTCGATGAGACGAGCATTCATGTGCTCCCCGGCGCCAATGGTAGGCCGTTGGAGGATATTCGCACGCCCGCCGACAACGAGCGCGCTGCAGATTTCATCACCGAACGGGTGCGAGAGCTCACCGCCGACCCGACCAGCCGCCTGCACGCCTCGATCGCTGGTGGTCGAAAGACCATGGGTTTCTATGTTGGTTATGCGCTTTCACTCTACGGGCGCGACCAGGATTGTCTTTCCCACGTGCTGGTCTCGGCCCGTTACGAGTCCCACCCGGATTTCTATTATCCCACACCCTACACCCGCGTCATTCACACCCCGCCTCCGGACAGCCGTCCCCTTGACACCAAGGAGGCCGAGGTGACGC
>JBAPTW010000353.1:0-6610 GCA_049282355.1 Gammaproteobacteria bacterium
CACGAGCCTGTATGATCTCAGGGAGTGGGGGCAGCGCGTGGGTACCGGACACACGGTCGGTGATAAAGGTCCAGAACGATACCCCAAGTTTTCGGCAGGTTTTCTTCAAACTGGCAAACGTATCCCAGCCTCGCCGCCCGGGATCGCTTCGCGTGCCCGCACTGATGTGGCGCTTCTTGACGCGGTCGCGCGAGAATCGTTCTCGGCGTCATGGGTGTGCAATGGCACGTCGGGGCGCTCCAAAACCAGCCGCAATTCCGCCTTGTGGCGTTTCAGCCGTTTGAGCAGCTAGTTTAGGGTTTCGTAGATGGCGCGCTCCGGTATCATCCACCGTCACCTGGCTTGAGACTTCAAGACCTATGGGGAACAGCGCGTCCTTCTCGGCAGGCCACGGATCGTGATTCTCGGTCAGGATGTGCTCGAGCTGACCGGTCGAGATGTCGACCTCCCAGTCGCGTAACTGCGCCCACAACAAATCGCGGGTAACGTGAGCTTGATAGTATGGGTACAGAATGAAGCTCTTGAGCGTTGGACCAAAATGATGCCCGCGCACCGCTTCGGGCAGCTGGCCGACGATAGAATCCCCCGCAGGCGTTTGCCAGCGCTCCAAGCGGTAGCGGGTGTGCTGCGGGCGAATCATCAGATCCTGCACCACGTCATCCTGATAACCTTTGAATCGTGACCCGGCGGGAATCGCTTCAGGTGCCATCGTGCACTCCTCGTGAATCACCAGCTCAGCCGTTTTGGCGCGCTTTTCTGAGCCCGGGCGCTTGGCCGGTTTTGTGTCATTGTCCTTCTGGTCTTTCTTGCCGGCTTTTTCCTCGAGTTTGCTGGGCTTAAATCGCGGGCGTTTCTTTTCCCCCTTGAGCACCGCAATCTCGTCTTTCAGCTGCCCAATTTGCTCCTCTTGACGCTGTACCTCTTGCACCAACGTCTCGATCATACCCAGCAGTCCCCGAACCAGCGGCGCTCGCTCCGATTCGGGAATGGGCGGCAGCTCAAATCTTTTCGTCATCGCGCTAGCCTTAACATCGCTTCCTGCCGTTGACACACCTCTTGCCCGGACTTATTGAGCTGTTACATAGCGGAGTACTCTTTTTCAAGGATTACTGCCAGTCCGCAATAAAGATATTGGTCTCTCCCTGTATTCGCCCGTTGCGATTGGAGGCGAACACGAGCTTCTTGCCATCGTGGGAGAACATGGGGAATCCGTCGAAACCTGGATATCGGGTGATGCGTTCTAGGGCACGCGTGGCAACGTGCAGCCTATAGAGATCGAAATCCCGCCCGGTAGGATCGTGCAGGTTAGAGGCGAAAATGATGTGCTGTCCGTCCGGATGCCAGTAGGGTGCGAAATTGGCGGCGCCGTTGTCGGTGAGCTGGATGGGCTCCCGACGGTCGAGGTTCATGATATAGATTTCAAGATTGCCGGGACGAACTAGCCCTTTGGCCAACAGCGCTTTATAGGCCCGCAGATTCTTTCCTTGCGGTCGGGAAGCGCGCCACACCAACCAGTTGCCGTCCAAAGAAAAGAACGCTCCGCCATCATAACCGGGCGTGTGAGTCAACTGCTCCACCTCGGAACCGTCTGGATTCATCATGAACAATTCGAGATCGCCGGTGCGTACCGAAGTAAATACGATTTTGTCGCCCCGAGGCGAATACGTGCCCTCGGCGTCATAGCCTTCGGTGTCGGTCAAGCGGATCAGCTTGCCGCCCTCTGGCTGTGCCCGAAAGATGTCGTAGCTCTTGTAAAGCGGCCACACGTAACCCTGGGAATAATCCGGTTTCGGCGGACATTGCTTATCGTCGAGGTGCGTGGAGGCGTAGATGATGGAACCGTTGTCGGGGGCAATAAAGGCACAGCTGGTAACGCCTTCGCCGGAAGATACTTGGCGGAGGTTACTCCCGTCCGTTTCCATGCGAAAGATGGCGTCACATGCCAGACCATCGCGGGTGGCCTGGAAGATCAACTGGCTGCCATCGGAGGAAAAGTAGGCTTCGGCATTTTGTCCACCAAAGCTGAGCTGGCGGATGTTGCTCAAGCGCACTTCGCCTTGGAAACGCAGGTCGTCGTTGGTGGCGCTCTGCTTCCCAACGAACTGATTCGAGGAATCGGCTCTTGGAACCACTCCCATGCCCAGGACCAAAGCCAGCAGTATCGAAAACATGCCGTTCATCAACATCAAACGCTCGCCCTTGGAGTTATCGCTCGACTACAAAGGCAGTCGTCTGGTGGCTCGCCTCGTCGCGCAGGAACCGAATGTGCACAGGTGCACCCGGCTTAAGCGATCGCAGAACCTTCGACAGGTCCGGCAGGTGATCGATGGATTCGCTATTGATTTCTACAATGATGTCGTTCTTCTTCAAGCCCGAGGCCGCCGCTGGCGAGCTGGGAGTTACCCCGGAAAGGCGCACACCTTGGCCCTCATAGGCAAAATCGGGCACCGTTCCAAGCAGAACCCGGCGTCCCTCGGGCTTCATCGCCGTAACTTCTTTGCCGGTCGATGCTCGTGCTTCTAGGGTTGTCGTCAGAGAATCGGGTCGGGATGCCAGATAGTCCACTGCTTCCGTCAAAACCTTCAGCGCTTTCAATAATCCTTCACCGTCGATCTTGTCCACGGTGTCGGTAGGGCGATGAAAGTCATTGTGGGTGCCGGAAAAGAGCTGCACTGCCGGAATGCCCGCATCATGGAAGCTTTTTTGATCGCTCGATCCGAAGTCATGGGGAATCGGCTTTACCGCTACCCCCGTCACGTAGCCGGCACCGCGGAAGATAGGCGCCCACTCCTGCGCGGACCCGCTGCCTAACACCAGTAGCTCGCGTGACGTGAGCCGGCCTACGGTATCCAAATTAATCATTCCCATGATGCCTTCTGTTGGATAGCGGCCGGTATCGTAAACATAGTGCTGAGAACCGAGTCGACCGGCCTCTTCGCCGCTGAACGCCACAAACACCAGCGTGCGCTCGGGTGGCGCCTTTTTGCCGAGCCGTCGCGCCAATTCGATTAGCACCGAAACACCGCTTGCATTGTCATCGGCACCGGGATGGATCTTTCCCTCGTCGTCCTTACGGGGGTTCGGCCAGCCCCTTCCCAAATGATCGTAGTGCGCGCCGATGACGATACTCTCACCGGACATGCTCGGATTACGACCCGCAATGATGCCGATCACATTGGTTAACGTTGCGGTTCGACGCGGAGTACCGATTGCGGCTGTCCAGGTCTGGTAATAACCCTCCCCGACGTTGCCTCCTGGTTCCAGGCCGGCGGCAGCGAACTCGCTTGCAATGAACGCAGCGGCGCGGTCGAGCTCCGGAGTGCCGAGCCCTCGACCGGCCATCTCCGCTGTTGCTAGCTGCGCGAGGTCCCGTACCATGCGCCCCGCAGAGACGCTTGGCGGCATTTCGGCCAGCGGTGTGCGTGGTGCCAGCGTGGCTTTGCTGACGGGGATCGTCGATGCACCGTCGCTCTGTTCAATGGACACTGACAACGGAGAGTTCATCACGGGCCATTGACCTTTGACAACGTTGCTCGGCTCATCACCGATGAAGCCGAGATAGCTGTATTTCCCATAGTGCGGAAGCTTTCTTGCCAGGCCGGGCAGCGCCGCGGCGCGCTCAGTCGCAATAAAAATCAAGGCATTGGCGGGATCCTCGGGGTGGCGTGCAGCAACAACGACACTCGTTTTGCCTCGCAGAAGTTCAGCGTCCTCCAAGGTCAATTCATCGCCGCGGTCAGCAAAGGGGTAACCCGCGAGCGCCGGCGTCAGCGCCTTTCGGAAGCGGTTTTCCCACCCGAGCAACCAGACGGTTTGATCGAAGGGCAATTGGCTCAATTCACTGTCAAACGTGATGGCCAAATGCTCTGGTTTACCCTGCTGCCAGGATTTGGCCAGCTTGAGGTATCCTTGTCGCAGCAGGGGCGGTGCCGAAGCAGGCAGCACCACAAGGGCGCGTTCCGCTCCGAATGCCTCATTGAGGGCGGGCGGGATCTCGTTGCGGTCCAAGCGGCGAAAGATATCGAACTCGGGATCGATAGCGAGCCCCACAGGCCGGGCTGGCAACGCCAGATCCAGTGTCATGCGTTTGCGGTCCAGCGCGATCCGTGTTTGGTAAGCAGCGTCCTCTTCTTCGAGATGCACCGCGATGGGGATCTGCAGCCGGTAGGAAGCACCGGGCTGCACTTGCTCTAGCTCGGCAGTCAGCCTAAAGCCGGTCTGCGTGGGGGTTGCCCTCGCTTCTGTCACCCGCAGCAACGGCGCACCCGTTCGCTCTACCCACTGCTCAAAAAAAACGTCCAGAGGTACTCCGGCAGCTGCTTCAAAGCGCTCCGCCACCTGGCGAAAATCCGTCACCTTAAACAGCTGGTAGCGATAAAGCGCCCGCAAACCCTGGATGAAGGTGGCATCACCGAGCCGCTGTCTCAACATGTGAAATAGCATCAGCGTCTTGCCGTAGCCTACCGCTTCGGTGGTCGCGTTGTGGCGGCCAAGAAAGGCAGTCAGGGGGAAGTCGCGAGCGTCCCGAACGTAATTGGTGTAGCGCTGTAGGGTGGCGCGTCGGTACTCCACCGCCTGTCCCTTTTGCTCCTTAATAAGATGGTCGGCGAGATAGCTGGTCAGCCCCTCCGCCCAATTGCCACCGGTGTAGTCCACGTAAACGCCGTTTCCCCACCAGTTGTGCAGAATCTCGTGGGGATAAGATGAATGGAGAATAAAGGGTAAGCGAATGACCGTCGATCCAAGCAGCGTGAACGACGGCATGCCATAACCGGTTTCCCAGAAATTCTCCACCAGGGCGAACTTAGGGTACGAATAGGGGCCGATGAGGCTGTCATAGAATGCCAGATACTGAGCAGTCGCCTGAAGATATTTCTCTGCCAAATCCTGATCGGGCTGGCGAAGAAAAGCCATTGTCGCCACCGCCTGCGCACTGCGTTGGTATTCCGTGAGCTTGCCGGCCAGCAAATAAATTTCTTGTTGGGGGCTATCGACCACCCAGGCATCATGGGTGTGGTCGACCTCCTCGATATGGCTGGTGCGCTGGCCTTGACTCACAGAGCGCCAGCCGCTCGGCAAGTTGATCTTCAGCGAGAACGTAACCAGCTCATCGCCAAACTGCGGATACCAATGACTGGAGCTCGCAAGGAAAACGCCCTCCGAGGAAATAACACCGAGCGAGGTTTGGAAACTGCGGGCATAGGTTTGCGCAGGCTGCGCAATGACATGGTGAATCTTGCCACCATACTGGAGGGTAAATGCATTTTTGCCCGGCGGAAGTGGCACGAGGAACTGCTCCAAAGGCAACGGCCGCTCCTGAGAAAGCAAACTCCATTCTTTCCCTGCAGGTATCAACTTTACTTTACCTCCGGTCTCGACAAGATAGGGTTCAAGGCCGGAGTGCAATTGGAATCGCACGGGACCCCTGTGCTCCTGTTGCAGCGTCACTTTATCCACCACGGAAAGATGCTGCCGATCCGGGTCCAGAGTGACTTGCAGCGCGTGGTGGACCTGAGTCACCGCTGTCGATGAACATGCCGACAGCAGAGCGAGGAGCAGAGCTTTACTCGCGGTAGCCCACGCTTTCATTATTCGCTTGCCATGACGTGCCGCTCAAAGGTGGGAGTTGCTTGGCGCTCTATAAACCATCCAAGTCAAGACTATACATCCGCAATAGGGAGCGCGGAAGACAACTTGCTCATCTTTCGGCAGCCCCTCGGCATGCGTCCGGTTATCCAACAAGCTAGCGGATATTGTGGCAGTCTGGCAGCTTCCCCGCCCTGGCGGCAACACCGGGAAACAAAATGCTTTTTAAGGACTATGATTTCAATATGGACGCTGGAGGAGAGTGCCATGGTGAAAAAAACCAAATTTGAAAGTTCAACGCCCGAAGCCTCGAATTCCACCACGCCCGAGACCGAGTTGACTGGCGCAGCCGCCGATCGCTTTCCGCGAAAGCTGATGGAACAGCTCACTAAGACCTTTGGTCAGCAGCCATTTCCGGGAGTCGATACGGCCACGATTCTTGAAACGATTTTTCAGAACATGGCTGTATTGGGCGCAGCGAACACACATGTTTTCAAGAACGCGGAGGCTGTCATGGTCCGGCAGGGTGAGATCCTGAAACAAACCCTGGAGGAGGCCGCCGCCATCGTCGATGCGCTCGCCAACGCCAGCAATCCGCAAGAGCTTGCCGCTAGACAAGGCGATCTGCTCCGACGCATTTTGTTGCGGATGCTCAATGACATGCGCCGCGAGGCCGAAGCGACTCTCAAGTCGAGCAACGAAGCATTTGCCGAGGCGTTCACGACCATCAATAGCCGCGTCGTCAAGAACGTGCAAGAAATTACGGAATTGATGAAGCAACTTGAGAAATAGGCGAGCCTAGCCTAGCGGTTGCCGAGCGAGCTCGTGAAGACGTCGTTGCTTTGCCGTTGCCCTAAAGCGGGTTTAAGCCAAAGTGCAGAACGTTAGTAACATTATCGGGCCATGGTCATCGTTTCGGCCGAGGTGGCAGTCAATTGCCTTGCCTCAAGGGACGTCGTGAATACATCCTTGTAGACTTGAGTCCAGCATCCCTGCTGAACACACCCTTGTGGCAAGGCAATTG
>JBAPTW010000354.1:0-3960 GCA_049282355.1 Gammaproteobacteria bacterium
CCAGTATTGTTTGGCATCACGGAAATTGAACTCGAGCTGAAAGCGCAGTCGGTAGTAATCCACCACCTGCTCATGGGGCAGTTCTCGGTCACTGCTGAATAAGACCACGTGAGCGGTGGCGCCGGTGCGAAGGTGGGTCTTCACCACCAGCACAATATTGAGCTGTTCCGCGAAGCACTGGTGCCACATCAGCATCTGATACACGGCTGTGCGAATGCCTTTCTCAACCGACGATGCCTTGAGGGAGCGATCCGGTAGTTGTCGATAATCGAGTGTTTATTTGCGTCGAAAAGTGATCCACTTTCAGGGGTGATTTGTATCGAAATTTGACCCACGTATAAACCCTAGCCTGCTTAATTTTTGAGCAGGAGTAAAGGAGTGATTGACGTGGCGTTATTGAGTGTGATGCGACGGTGGCATTTTCGAGAAGGCATTGGGATCAGAGCGATCGCGCGACGAACGGGACTGTCGCGCAACACGGTGAAGAAGTACCTCGTGGAGGGGATGCTCGAGCCGAAGTACCCGCGGCGCATGAGTCCGAGCAAGTTAGATGCGTTTGCAGAACGGTTAACGGCTTGGCTTGAGGCGGAGCAAAGTAAAGGCCGCACGCAACGGCGCAGTTTGAAGCACCTGCATCGGGACTTGGTGCGACTGGGGTTTGGTGGTTCCTACGATCGGGTCTGCGCCTTTGCCCGAGCGTGGCGGCAACACGAGCGCGAGCGGCACGAGGGACGTTTATTCGACGTCAATTACTTTGGCCGTCGTGTTGCCTCATCGAGAAATGTTACCAACGCTGTGAAATGAGCAGCCGATCAGCAAGAGCGGCGCCCATGCTTAGCGCCGCTCGCTAATCGATGCTTCGAGAGCAAGGTGGTAGTGAACTGCATGCTTCCGACGCTCTTG
Source organism: Gammaproteobacteria bacterium (assembly GCA_049282355.1). Lineage (GTDB taxonomy): Bacteria > Pseudomonadota > Gammaproteobacteria > HK1 > HK1 > JAGTVB01. The sequence goes on from JBAPTW010000354.1 coordinate 904, forward strand.
GACTGGACAACGGCAAAGAATTCGTTCAAGAAGGGGTTCGTCTGTTTCCGCTTTGTTGCCGAGACCGATGCCGTTTGAGCAGGAGTTCGAACAGTTTCATACCCGCCCGCTTGCCGATGGCTTTGTCCATTCGGCGCCTCATCAATTTCGGTAACGTTTCCGATGAGGCAACGACGCAGCTTCGGTAACAAAATGGGTGAGACAATGCGTTTTGTGTTCTGTAGTGAGATTAGACCATACAAATACGTATCACTGCGTAAGGGAAGGTACCGATCGCGATGCGCAAAATACGGATTGTGACCTTTCAAGATGTTTCGTATGGTTATGTGATGGGATTGCAGTCATCTCGGTGCGTCACGTATCCAGGCCAGTGCACTAGAGTTTAGCCCGCGGCGGCAGTGTAAGTGATGGAGCCGAGGCAAGTTAATGTTGCAGCCCGCAGAATTGACGGAGGATGGTCATGAAACCTAAGAAAATCGCTATCGCCTGTCAGGGCGGGGGCATTCACGCCGCGTTCACCTGTGGCGTTCTTACCAAGATCCTCGAAACGCAAAAGGCCTGGGCGGACACCCAGGACCCCAAGCAATTCGATATCATTGGCATTAGCGGCACCTCCGCGGGGGCCCTTTGTGCACTGATGGTCTGGTATGGGCTTGCGCCAAAGGCCGGCGCACCGGGCAGCATCGGGGAAGCTGCGGAGCGGATCAACTACCTCTGGGATACCTTTGCTGCCCAAACCCCAGTCGAGGTCCAGCACAACGCCCTGTCCGTGTTGTTGCTGAAAGCTCAAGAAAAAGGCCTGGCGTTGCCCGAACATAATCCTTACGGGCTCACCGGCCTCGCCGCCGATAGTGCCCTCTTATTATTGGGCCTCCTCGGTGCCCGCGGCGATTACCTGGATTTCAACGACCTGCTCAACGACTGTTGCCCCGAGTTCAAACGTATCGACTGGTCCAAGGTCGACGTCCGCTGCCTCGTTGGGGCCATCGAGGTCCTGAGTGGAAACCACGAGGTGTTTGATACGGAACTCCGTGGGGCCGGGACCTCCGCGGTCGAGCCCGGCTGGCGGCAGCGGCGCCCCTTCTCCCTGGACGGGGTTATGGCCTCGGGGACGTTGCCCCATGTCTTGCGGGCGCAGCACGTCGCAAACCTTCATTTCCCATATGAGAAGGATGCAAAGGGGAACCCTAAGGCACGGGACGGGCTGTATTGGGACGGCTTGTATTCACAGAATCCGCCGGTGCGCGAGTTTCTGACCGAACCAGGCAAGGCTGGCAAGCCAGAGGAGATCTGGGTCATTCGCATCAACCCGCAGGAGCGGGCGACGGAGCCGCGAGAGACGGAGGAGATCAGGGACCGTGAAAACGAGGTGGCAGGCAACGTCTCTCTAAATCAGGAGCTCGATTTCATCCGAACGGTGAATAATTGGGCAAAGAAGTATCCAGGTACCCCGTTCGCCAACGATCATCAGCCAGTCACCGTGCGGACCCTTAAGATGCGTCATTCGACAGCACAAAAGCTGCGCTCCTCATCGAAATTCGACCGTTCCCCTTCGTACATCGACGATTTGCGCCGGGAAGGCAGCGAGATGGCGGAGAAGTGGCTGGAAAAGTGGCCGAGTGCCGTCGGCGAATATCCGCAGGATGCGAGCTACTTGTGATGATAGCAATGCGGCCTACCCGCTTATGCGAAAGGCATGCCCTGGAAATCGGAGGGAATAAAATGAACCTGTTACCTGGTCAGAAGCTGTCGGTCGGTCAGCCGTACAAGGTCCCCGTCTCGGCGAGGGAAGACACGGACACGATGGTCGATACGGGGATCGATATGGCGCCCGGCGAGCAGTACGAGCTGGCGGCAACGGGATTGTGGTGGGATTTTTTTATCCCATCATCCCCAAACGGCTTCTTTTTTCTGCCAGACATTTTGGTTAACCGCTTTCTCCGCCACCGCCCTAGCAACTTTTTCGCCTTGATTGGCTGCCTGGATCGGCGTCCGGATCAGCAGTTTTTTGTCGGCAAACACTGCAACTACAAGCCCGAGGTGCCAGGCAGGCTGTTTTGTTTTGCCAACGATGTGTCCGGTTTCTATTGGAACAACTGGGGCAAGGTCGATCTCACGATTAAACGCCTACACTGAGTGATCCAAGTGGGTACCGATCGAGCGCATCACTGAATAGCGTTTCAATGCGCCGGGACCCGCGGACGTACAATGCCATCTTAAAGTTGACCTCACACGCTTTCGACAGGCGCGCTCGACCGGTTACGCACGTGATCTACTGGGCAGGTTGCGCCTCTTGATGCCCGTTATCGCCAGCTAGACAAGATAATTCGGGAATCTGACTGCGACACAGGCTTTGGTACTTTCCAATTGATCCCGCTTAACGCACCGTACTGCGTTGTCTCAAGTCGATTGCGGGGCATTCGGTACTGATGATACCAGTTCGATATGATCTCGCGGATAGCTGTGATGTTTTTCACATCGGCATCGTTAATTCTTTAGCCCTTCTCCACTTCCCTACATGATCTGGATCAACGACAACTTTCACAAAGCGGTGATAGGATGATAATGAGCTGACACTGCTGAAGCCAAGTACATGGACCGGTGGATGGGGGTAGTCAAGGAAGGCCGGCGGGCTTGCGGCAAGTGGTTTTATGTATCTCGGGGTTTGCGCAACGGCGTGTCCCGAGGCTTACAAGGCTAGCGCGAGGAGATGATCATGAGAGGGCAGGTCGTTAGTATACTCCGCTATGCGTTTGTGCAATTTGTTTTTGTGGTGCTGATCGCGAGTTACGCTATGTCAGAAGCACACGCTCAAGACACCCAAGGGTGGGATGCCGCGGAAGCCGCACAGTCAAGCTTCTGGATGAAGTCTTTTTCTATTCCGAGACAGTCCCAAAGCGCCGTCAGCGTCAATCAAACATTTGACAAGGATGACGATCTTCCCTTTACCAGACCGGAGCCTATTTACGGTTTGACTCTGAGCGGCACGATTAAGCTCAACAGCAAGGCTGGCTTGGTGCGGCTGGTATTGGTCGATGATAAATCGAACGAATATCT
>JBAPTW010000355.1:0-11982 GCA_049282355.1 Gammaproteobacteria bacterium
CAACTGCCCTCAAAATCGACTCCGCTTGATTGCGTTGCAATTCGCTTACGAAGGCGTTGGCGTACAGTGCTGCAGCTCCGCTGCGCACCAGTGCCGGCGTATTGGGCATCGCACGCACCACCGCCGCATCATAGTTCAGCCAACGACGAATATCGGGCTCGCGCACACCGGCTGCGATAGACACAATGAGCGGCTGAGGGTGTCGCACTCGCAGTGTCGATGCCACGCCGCGCACTACAGTTGCCATGATCTGGGGCTTTACGCAGAACACGACTGTTGCCCCACGCTGAGCTACCTCATTGTTGTCTTGGGTCACATGCACACCCAATCGAGTACCCAAATGTTGCTGCTGACTCCGATCCGGCTCAGACACTGAGATCCTCCCGGGGTCCCAACCATCGTCAATCAGCCCGGCAATCAGACTGGCTGCCATGCTTCCCCCACCCAAAAAAGCAATAATATCTTCTCTCATGGACGACACAGAAAAAATGTGAAGCTATGATTTGATAAAGCTCGCAAGCCGGCGGCCATTCCGAGCAGACGCCAGACTAAGCAGCGAGCCCCCGCCAGATTTTGCAAAATGTTGCCAATCTGGTTTGAGCGCATGGTTGGAAAGCCACTTGCTAAGGTATGTCATATCAACGATAAGTCCGAGATCCTACCTATTATTAAAGGCTTAATATGTTATCCGGTAATCGATCAACTCATCGGCCACGTGTCCATGAGCAACTGTTGTCTTCCTTGGCGCACCTGTTCGCCATTATTGCGGCATCAACTATCATCCTGTCCTGTAGCGCGACCTCTGAAAAACCACCCACTTCTGCTCAAGGCTTCCCGCAGTCAAGCAGCAGTGCGCCTCGAAACGAAGGCATGGATAGCGATAGGCTACGGTCTTTGGCCCTAAAAGGCGATGCCGAAGCTCAATATCAGTTGGCAAAACGGTATGCCACCACAGATGGAGCAATCGGCGACTATGCACAGGCATCGCACTGGTGGCATCTGGCTGCGCAGCAAGGCCTAGCCAAAGCCCAATTCGCATTAGGCGTTCTCTATGCCAATGGCCGTGGCGTGAATACCGACTACGCACGCGCAGTCTATTGGTACCGGCAAGCAGCAGAGCAAGGGCTAGCCGAGGCCCAGTACAACCTCGGAATGCACTATTGGCTTAGTAGGGGCGTGCCCAGAGATGCTGCTATGGCAATTACATGGCTGCGCAAAGCGGCCGACCAGGGCTTGCCCCAAGCGCAATACAACCTTGGCTTACTCGAAGAGCGGTATACACGAGCTGCAGCCCAAGAAATACCCGCAGCTCAGCGCGAGCTGCAAGCTTCTCCTGACACCTTACCTTGGAAACCAGATCCACCCTAAGAAGCTACTTTAACAATGCATGCACTTGCCATAACGACTCTGGGCGGCGGCTCTCAATCCTCATGTACCCCCTTGTACACTCCGGTTTACTCGCCTTATCCCTGGGGCTCGCCCTTGCAGGGGTGGCTTGCAGCCGTTCAAAACCATTCCCGACGGTTTTGTCTCGCCGCCGTGCGCCTTACTCTGACGCCACCCTGGTGAGCCTTACAACCACCGCCTAGGTTTGAGTTAAATCACGGGGTCCAAAGATCGCTGTACCCACTCGAACAATAGTCGCACCCTCGGCAATTGCCGCCTCCAAATCATCACTCATGCCCATAGACAAGGTATCGAGTGCTAATCCTTGCGCATTACACTTTTCAAAAAGCTCCCGCAAAGCGCGAAACGGAAGCCGTTGAGAGACAAAATCTCGGGTCGGTTCGGGGATCGTCATGAAACCCCGAAGTTGAAGCCTGGGCAGTTCGGCTATCCGTTGGCCGACCTCGAACGCATCCTCGATGGTTATCCCGGCTTTGGCGCTATCCACGTTTAAGTTTACCTGTAAACAGACGCTAAGGGGAGCAAGAGTTGAGTCACGCTGCTCACTTAGACGGCGCGCTACCTTCAGCCGGTCAAGGCTATGAACCCAGTCAAACCGATTCGCGATGAAGCGGGTTTTGTTTGCTTGAATCCGACCGATGAAGTGCCAACGCAGGCCATCAAGGTCGCTCAACTCATTCAGCTTGATAGTGGCCTCCTGCACATAACTTTCACCGAAGTCAGTTTGTCCTGTCCTGTATGCCTCTCGGACAGTACTGGCGGGCTTACCTTTACTGACAGCAAGGAGGGTGACACTGCCCAAAGGTCGGTGAAACTGTGCCTCAGCACTGACAATTTTCTGCCTTACCGATTGTAAGGCAAACGCGATTGATTTCGTCGACACCCTAATAAGCTCTAAGTAAGAATTATCGAAAAGTATCCGCTACCCCATTTTGTATGATTATGAGATGAAAGAGAGGATGGGTGCATGGATATTGGAGAGCTCCTTGCTTTTGGCGTAAAGAACCGCTGTTCTGACTTACATCTGTCCGCCGGTCTCCCCCCGATGATAAGGGTGGACGGCGATGTACGCCGCGTTAATGTACCGCCACTTGACCACAAGACCGTACATGACCTGGTGTATGACATCATGAATGACAAGCAGCGCAAGGAGTACGAAGAGTTTCTTGAAACCGATTTTTCCTTCGAGATCTCCGGGCTGGCTCGTTTCCGCGTCAATGCCTTCACACAGAATCGCGGCGCTGGGGCAGTGTTCCGCACCATTCCCTCGGAAATACTCTCCCTCGACGATCTGAATGCTCCCCCAATTTTCCGTCAAATCGCCGATTACCCCCGGGGCGTGGTGTTGGTAACCGGACCTACCGGCAGCGGAAAATCGACGACACTCGCTGCCATGATTGACCACAAAAATAACACGGAATATGGGCATATTCTAACTGTCGAAGACCCCATCGAATTCGTACATCAAAGCAAAAAATGTCTCATTAATCAGCGCGAGATTCATCGCGATACCCTCGGTTTCAACGAGGCGCTGCGATCGGCCCTGCGAGAGGATCCTGACATCATATTGGTCGGTGAAATGCGCGATCTCGAAACGATTCGCCTTGCCCTCACTGCCGCCGAGACCGGTCACCTAGTCTTCGGGACATTGCACACCAGCTCCGCTGCCAAAACCATCGACCGTGTTGTGGATGTCTTTCCAGCGGCGGAAAAGGACATGATTCGCGCCATGCTCTCGGAATCGCTGCGTGCCGTTATCTCGCAAACTTTGCTGAAAAAGAATGGTGGTGGACGTGTAGCCGCTCACGAGATCATGATAGGCACTCCGGCCATCCGCAATCTGATCAGGGAAAACAAGATCGCACAAATGTATTCCGCAATCCAGACCGGTCAGCAACACGGCATGCAAACCCTCGATCAAGACTTACAGAGATTACTTCGAGAAGGGGTTATCTCACGACACGAAGCGCGCAACAAAGCAGCAAATAAGGATGCATTCTAGAACGAGATTTCCAGGAGAACACGGCTCATGGAACGCGATCAAGCGATTAAGTTCATACTGGATCTACTGAAACTCATGATCCAGAAAAACGCTTCAGATCTCTTCATCACCGTCGGCTTTCCGCCGGCAATAAAAGTAGACGGTAGAGTTAGTCCTGTCTCCCGGCAATCACTGAGCTCAGAAAATGCGAAATCTCTAACTTATGCGGTCATGAATGACCGCCAGCTCCGAGAATTCGAGGGAACTAAAGAATGCAACTTCGCTATCTCCCCAACGGGCATCGGGCGATTTCGCTGCAATGCCTTTATTCAACAAGGCCATCCAGGGCTCGTGATCCGCACTATCACTACCGAAATTCCAACAATTGATCAACTGAGCCTGCCCGACATACTGAAAGATGTCGTTATGACCAAACACGGCTTGGTCATTGTTGTCGGAGGGACAGGGACGGGCAAATCCACAACACTGGCAGCGATGATCGATTACCGTAACGAGAATAGTCACGGACATATCATTACCATTGAGGATCCGATTGAATTCGTGCATCCCCACAAAAACTGCGTGATCATGCAGCGTGAAGTGGGCGTGGATACGGAGGACTGGGCTATCGCGCTAAAGAACACCTTGCGCCAAGCCCCAAACGTGATTCTGCTCGGTGAGATTCGCGATCGCAAAACCATGGAATTCGGTATCCAGTTTTCCGAAACAGGTCATTTGGCACTCGCTACACTGCATGCGAATAATGCCAACCAAGCACTGGATCGCATTATCAATTTTTTTCCCGAGGAGCGCAGACAACAACTTCTGATGGACCTTTCGGCTAATCTCCGGGCTATCATTTCTCAGCGTCTACTGAAGAAAAACCACACCAAGGGACGCATTGCTGCTATTGAGATCTTATTAAATACCCCTTTGATTAAAGATTTAATCCTTAAAGGTGAACTACACAACATCAAGCCGATTATGCAAAAGTCAAATGAATTGGGGATGAGGACTTTCGACCAGGCACTTTTTGATTTGTATGAAGCTGATGAGATCACTTATGACGACGCATTGCGATATGCCGACTCCCTCAACGAATTACGGCTGCGAATCAAGCTGGAGAGCAAACGTACCAAGGGTAGAAGCGCCATGAGTGGACTCGATCATCTCGCTTTGGAGGAGTCAGAGGAAGATCAGGGCAGACACTTGCGCTGATCTCAGGCGTGCAAAGCGATCAGGATGATAGGCAAGAGCGCTGCCAAACATTTTATCACGGGCGAATCGGTTATTTGTCGCTCTAGGAGCCTCTCGCGTGGACATCACTCCTTATCTGAAATTGACCGTTGAAAAGGATGCCTCGGATCTCTTTTTTACTGTTGACGCTCCTGTGAAAATCAAATTGGATGGCAGAGTGACCTCGGTCGGGAAAACACGGCTCAATGGGGAACTCGTGAGACAGGCCGCTTACGGCATTATGACCGAGCAACAAATTGCTGACTTCGAAGAAACGCTTGAGGCCGATTTTGCCATCGCGCTCGAGGACGGCAGCGCTCGCTTTCGCGTCAATGTTTTTCGACAGCGAGGCGAGGTAGCCATGGTCTTACGCCTCATTCCGGCGCGCATCCCAACGCTTGATGAGCTGGGACTTCCAAAGGTACTAAAAAGTTTAGTTCTAAAAAAGCGCGGCTTGACGCTGATGGCAGGAGCGACTGGCTCGGGTAAATCAACCACATTGGCAGCAATGATCGACCACCGCAACGAGCAGCTTCCAGGACATATTCTGACCATCGAGGATCCGATTGAATTCTACCATCCGAACCGTAAATCCATCGTCAATCAACGCGAGGTAGGAATTGATACGCTCTCATACAAGCACGCTCTCAGGTCTGCTTTAAGGGAAGCACCCGATGTCATTTTGATTGGTGAAATTCGTGATCGCCAAAGCATGGAAGCGGCAGTGCAACTGGCCAACACTGGCCATCTCGCCATTGCGACCATTCATGCAAATAATGCTAGCGAAGCATTAGACCGCATCGTCAATCTGTTTCCAGAAGAGCTTCACAAGCAGTTGTTCATGGATTTGGCCATCACCTTAAAGGCGATAATCTCGCAGCGCCTCGTGCAAGATGTACGAGGGAAACGCTGCGCGGCCACGGAGGTGTTGATCAACACGCCCCACATCGCCGAGCTCATACTCAAGCGTGAGCTCGGAACAATTAAGGAGGCCATGGCGGACAGCGCTGCAGAGGGAATGCAGACTTTCGATGTCGCCTTGTTTGACCTTTACCGGGAAGGTCGCATCACGTTGGAGGAAGCGTTGAATAACGCCGACTCGCGCACGAACCTCGAGGCGAAAGTAAACTTTAGCTGATAAGAAGCCGTTTCAAAAACTGCTCGGCTGGGCATGGCGGCGGCGCCCGCGACATTCTAAAAATGGCTTGTCACGACCAAATGACCCGATCACCGTCAAACACCGGCCCATCAACGCATACCCGTTTCATGGCGGGCCCCGCCTCAGTATCAACCGCTACCGTGCAACCGGCGCATCCGCCCACGGCACAAGCCATATATTCTTCGAGAGAAACCTGACAAGGAACGCCATATTTCCGCGCCAGCACAGTCACGCTTCGTAACATCGGCACCGGACCGCAGGCAAAAATCGCCACGTCTGCACGCTGCTGCGCCTGCAAGCTGTGCAACCAGATCTGGGCAAGATCAGTGACGTAGCCATGGAAACACCCCGCAATACCTTGCAGCGTGGCGAGCCGGTTAGGCACTCCCCAGTCATCGAGCAAAGGCATGCTCGCGATAACCTCGGTAGGTATGCCTGGAATCGAAATACGCGACGGTTGAGGGGAGTACGGGAATGGGCGTTCCGATCCTGCCAACACCAGCAGTGATGAAAGTCCTGCGCGCATGCGTAAGCGATCGGCGAGGAAGATTATCGGCGGCACTCCCACACCCCCTCCTAGCAGCAGTGGTTTTTTAACCTGATTTGATACGGCAAACGGCTTGCCGATGGGCCCCAGAAGGCTAATTACCTCACCGCTTGTCTTCCTTGACAGCAAGTCGGTGCCCCTTCCGACTTTCCTGTAAAGCAATTCTACCCAGCCCTGTCGTGCATCAACCCGCATGATGGACATGGGGCGGCGCATAGGCAGGGACTCGTCGCAGCGAACGTGAGTGAAAGTGCCAGGATTGGCCGACGCCGCTATCGACGGCGCCCTTAGGCGAAGACGATATTGATTAGCCGGCAATAATTCGTGCTGCAGCACCGATGCATCTTCTAAAAAGATCCTTCCTCGCTCGAACTGGGTCATGGTGCGATGTCTGCCGTCAGATCATTTTCCATCAGCGATACAAGGGCTCATCAACGGTTTGGGAATCAATGCCGCGGCCTATCTGCCCACGCGGAGGAAGAGTAAACTACTTCACCTCCTACCAGCGTCTCGGTTACCAGGCCTCTTAGCTCCCAGCCCTCGAACGGCGTATTGCGTCCTCGACTTATCAGCTGTGCCTCCGAGAGCGTCCATCGAGCTTGCGGATCAAAGACACAGACATCGGCTTTGGCCCCCAATCCGAGCGTGCCGCGGTCAAGTCCTAAAACTTTCGCCGGACCTACCGTCAGCCGTGCTAATGCGCTGGTCAAACCCATCACGCCTTCGTCCACTAGACGAAGCGTCAGCGGCAATAGTGTCTCCAAGGCCGAGATGCCGGGGGCGGTTTCAGCGAATGGACCCAGTCGGGCGTCCCGTTCATGGGGCTGATGATCCGAACAGATAGCGGCAATACTCCCGGCGCGCACGCCATGGCGCAGGCCCTCTCGGTCCCTCTCGGTGCGCAGTGGCGGACGCACATGACATTGACTATTGAAATCGGCCGTGTCGATCTCCGTCAAATGCAGGTGATGCGCCGTCACATCAGCGGTCACCGGGAGCCCGCGTTCTTGAGCTTCCCGCACCATATTCACGGCACGCGCTGTGGATAATCTGCAGAAATGCACTCGCGCACCGGTCTCTTCCACCAGCAAGAGATCGCGCGCCACTAAGATCGTCTCTGCGGTCTCGGGGAGACCGGGCAATCCCAAACGTGTGCTGACGATGCCCTCATGCACAATACCCTGACTGGCAAGCCACGGATCCTCCGGGTGCAAGAAGGCTGTCAATCCAAAGGTCGCAGCGTACTCGAGGGCACGACGCATCACTTGCGTGTTCACGATGGCCCTTGTCCCGTTACTCACGCCGACGCAACCCGCCTCATCCAGTATTCCCATCTCCGCCAGTTGCTGACCCGCCAAGCCTTTGGTCATTGCCCCTAGCACTTCCACCCGCGCACTACCTGCTTGAGCCGCACGTTGGTGAATCAGCTCAGCGACCGCAGGCGTATCAACGATGGGGTCGGTGTCCGGCGGGGTGCACAGGGTTGTGATACCGGCTCGCACAGCGGCCCGTACCTCACTGTGAATGGTCGCTTTATGCTCCAGTCCCGGTTCTCGCAGGCGTGCACTGAGATCGACTAGTCCGGGACACACGATCTTCCCCTTGGCATCAATCTCTCGCTCGCAAATAAAATTGCCGGGGGCTTCCCCGATCCCCACGATCGCACCGGCAACGATATAAAGATCCTGTACATCGTCGAGCCTATTTGCCGGATCGAGCACGCGTCCGTTGGCGATCCTAATACGCGTCATGCCTCGCCCCGTTCCCGACTCGCATGGCTTCCGAGCGTTAGCGCCATCACAGCCATGCGTATGGCAATACCGTAGCGGACTTGCTCTAATATCACTGATTGAGCACCGTCCGCCACCTCCGACTCGATCTCCACACCGCGGTTCAGAGGTCCGGGATGCATCACTATGGCATCCGGTTTTGCCAGTGACAGCTTCTCCTGCGTAAGGCCATAGAAGTGGAAATACTCATGGGTGCTTGGTAGCACTGCTCCTTGCATACGCTCCTTCTGCAAGCGCAGCATTATGATGACATCCACATCTCGGAGCCCTTCGGTGAGACGATGAAAGACACGGACTCCCAGTGACTCCACACCCGATGGCATCAGCGTTTTTGGGGCCACCACACGGATCTCTTCCACGCCAACGGCCGTGAATGCATGAATTTGCGAGCGCGCTACCCGTGAGTTGGCAATGTCACCCACAATGGCAATGCGAAGGTTCTGTAACACCCCCTTGTGTCGTCGAATCGTAAAGAGGTCGAGCAATGCCTGTGTTGGATGGGCATGACGACCGTCACCGCCGTTGACGACGCTGATGTGGGGTGCCGTATGTCTCGCGATGAATGATGCCGCTCCGCTCTGAGCATGCCGTACGACGAACATATCGCACTGCATCGCTTCCAGGGTGCGAAGGGTATCGAGAAGGGTCTCACCCTTGGCTGTGGAAGAGGCCCCGACATTGATGTTCAATACATCTGCAGAAAGACGCTTTGCCGCTAGCTCAAAGGTGGTGAGAGTCCGGGTGCTCGGCTCAAAAAACAGATTGACAATGGTTTTACCCCGCAGTAGCGGGACCTTCTTGACGGCTCGATCGCCGACGCCGGCGAATGACTCGGCGGTATCAAGAATGCGCAGAATCAGCTCCGATCCTAATCCCTCGATGGTCAGGAAATGCTTCAGTCGCCCATGGGTGTCAACCTGTAGGTCTCGCCGAATCATGCAAGCCGCTGAATAACGAGCTCAAAGGGATCCGGTCCCATCAGCTTTACGTGCTGATCTGGACTCAAGTCGAGACGTTGTCCTGCGACATCGGCTTGAATAGGGAGCTCGCGACCACTGCGCTCCACCAGAACGCCCAACGTAACGCTTGCTGGTCGCCCATAATCGAAGATTTCATTCAAAGCGGCTCGTATCGTGCGACCGGTGTGCAACACGTCGTCGATGAGAACGATATGCCGGTCTTGAACCTCGAATGGAACGTTTGACGGCGTGACCCGCGGATGCATACCAATTCGCGTAAAGTCATCCCGATAGAAGTTAATGTTCAGTGTCCCGAGAGGCGAGCGCAACCCCAGCATTGCATGCAAGCGGGTCGCAAGCCAAACACCGCCTGTGCGAATGCCAACCATCACTGGATCAGGCCGACTTTGGTGGGTCAGCGTGCGCGTTATTCCCTGAGCCAAGCCACTCATGAGCGGCTCTACGGCGGGAAGCGGGTTGGTCACAATAGGGGACCTTGAAGAGCTTCCCCTCCAGTGGCGAGACACATAGGACTCATCCGGCGCAGAAAACCCCCTTTCGATCGGAGAACCATGTTTCGAGAATCACTTGAGCCGCCAATTGATCGTCATCCATTCCCCGCGCGCCCCAAGCTATCAGGCGCTCACGCGCCTCACGCGTCGAAAGACGCTCGTCTGCAGTGAAAACCGGCAGCGCGAAACGTTCTTCAAGCTCGCGCTTAAACCAACGCACATCCTGAGTCGATGTCTGCTCCGTTCCGTCCATATTAAGGGGCAGTCCCACAACCAGAACATCCGGTTCCCACATGCGAACCAATTCGGAAATCAATTCCCAGTGAGGAAGGAACTGGCGGGCCGGAACCGATGTCAAGGGGGTTGCTGTGGCAGTGACTGTCTGACCAACCGCGACACCGATGCGCTTTCGGCCGTAATCGAAAGCTAAGATGGTGGCCGGACGTGCCACTAGGCATGCCCCGCTTCACCAGAAAGGCGACTGAGATCAACTCCTAGCATTTGCACCGCCATCTCCCAGCGTTTCTCGAACGGCGCTTGGAATAGGATATCGGCGCTGGCTGGCACGCTAAGCCACGCATTGTCCGCCAGCTCTCGTTCCAGCTGTCCTGCTCCCCAGCCCGCATAACCCAGCGCGACGACGACCTCATCGGGACCCTCACCACGGGCAATCGCTGTCAGGATGTCACGGGATGTCGCCACCGCAACATCGTCTCCCACGGGTAGTACCGCATCCCATGCGCCCGGCGGCCGATGGATCACAAAGCCTCGTTCCTTTTGCACCGGACCGCCTTGACAGACCGGCATGGTATGCACCTGTGAATCGCCAAGCGGAATCTCCATATGCCCGAGAATCTCGCCTAAGCTGAGACTAAGCGGTCGGTTAATGACGATGCCCATAGCCCCTTCATTATTGTGCGCACACAGGAAGGTCACCGTTCGGTAAAAGTTAGGGTCGGCCAAGTTAGGCATGGCGATGAGGAATTGATTGGTAAGATCCATGGCTTTCGACCCCGCTCTCTCCGGCACCCGTTAGCACAGCCACCGTAGTACAGCCGCATCCCTGGGAATGGTAGCAAGTTCACAATAGGGACGCTAGCAGCACGCACTTGCGATGGCAATGGAGCGTGCGTGTATGGCTGGCTCCTTTGTACCCAATCCCAGCGCAGCTGCCGGCATCATTGGATGCTATCTACAGAAATCCCCCACATTCCGAGGCCACGTTGTCGGGCGATCTTTTCCATCACCTGGTATTCGTAAGGTGCATTCGGCAAGGCGGCGGCCCAACCCAGCGAAATCAAGTAAACACTCAGGTCTTCACCTTCGGAGAAAGCGTTGTGATTGACGCGGCACAGTCCAATAAGACTGCCGTCTCGATGTTTCGCCTGCACTTCGCAATGCACAAACCCCTGGATCTTGAAATCGAGGGCAAGCGCCGCCCGAGAGCTACACCGAACTGGCCGAAAGAACGTCTGACAAGAACGATTTGTTGATGGAATATGGATGCCGAAAAGCCGAATGCTTTGGCCCCTGACCTTAATAGATCCATCTTCCTGAACGAAAGCGGCTCCCATGATAGCGGCGCTCGTACTTTGCCCCAAGAAAGCGAGGAGCAAAATAGATGCGATAACGGCTATTACACGCATAAGGTCGCATCCATGGAACGCAAATGCTGGTCCGATAGAAAAACGCCCATACCATCGTCTCGACGCCTTGCGCCGCCGGTTTTACAATCATTGTGCCTCATTCAATAGAGCTACCACCCAATGAGCTGGTTCCCTACTTTGACGGACGCGCGAGCCGTACGGTGATAGACACCCGACGATTACGCGACCACGCAAGTTCATTGTCCTTTGGGTCGAGCGGTTGCAATTCGCCATAAGCGCGCACCACGAGGCTACTCTCGGCAATACCCATGCGGGTCAGCAGACCTTGCACTGCATGAGTGCGCCGTAGGGAAAGGTCTGAATTGTAGGATACCTTCCCCCGTCGATCCGCATGGCCCTCGATGAGAAGTGGCTGATCACCAGGAAGTGCCAGGACTGCGTTGGCAAAGCGTTGCAATGCAGCCTCGCTACCGTCGGTCAAAACTGCACTATCCGTGGCAAAATGCAGGACCATCATGCCTGGTGCCGATTGAGGCTGCGCCTGCGGTTCAACCGCGGCCTCTGTTATCGCGTGCAGCGAACGCAGGCCGCCGATGCACGCCAAGAACTCCGGCAAAACCTCAAGAAACCGCACCGGTGACAGCGCCACCACCACGTCATCCCGCGCATCCGCCCAGTCCGGATAGTAAAATTGCGGCATCATACCGTTCTCAAGCTCATAGTACGTTCGAAGCGCAAGCGTCCTCCCCCATCGGATAGGCGTAACACCGCGCGTCACGGGCAC
>JBAPTW010000356.1:0-2191 GCA_049282355.1 Gammaproteobacteria bacterium
GGGTTTATATTGTAACGACGGTATTTAGGGCACGCTGTTTTGTTTTGGCGGTCGACGATGCCAGAGAATTGCTCTCGTCGGTTCACGGTGTATTCGTTTATAAATACGAGTAAATTCTGATCGAGTCTTTTATTGAATTGAAAAACCCGGTTTTCTAGTAAGTCGCGTGTTCTTTTTTTGGTGATTTCATACTTGTCTGTTACAAACACATATCTCGCGCCATGGTATTTTTTCTGCTCTTTGCGAAGCTCGCTTTCCGTTAATTTTGGTGGAAGTGATTTGGGAACGTGAAGGCTTTTTGGAATAGGAGCAGAAGCGATAAAGGTCTCTACCTCAACCAGTGTAAGCGTTTAGCCCCCCTGCTACCGTTACCTATCCCATCGGGGTTGCCAACCGAAAGGTGTTCAATTAGCGTAGCGTTCCAGTGAGAAGCTACAGCCCGTGAATAAGTAGAGTGTACCTGAGCGACTTTGATCTTCAGCAGCTAGACGAGCAGAAGCTGAAAGGGTTACCGGCCGAGCAAAAAGATGTGCTGCTGGCGAAGTTGCTGTGGGATTTACAAGAGGCGCGGGAGCGGCTGAAGGCGAATTCGCAGACCAGTTCGCGGCCACCGAGCAGTGATGCGCCGTGGCAGGGGAGGTCGTGGGAAACGGAGGATTCGGAAAAGTCCGAGTCGGCCAACGCTGCTCCTGAAGCGCAAGCGAACGACGATGAGGCGCCCGCCGAGCCAAGTGCGGAGCCAAAGCCGGCCGAGGGGGCGTCGACGGACTCGGCAACGAATAAGCCGAAGAAACCGGGTCGGGGCGTGGGCGCCCCCGGACATAGCCGCGAACTGAGCTTACCGATCAGCGACACGGTCGTGCATCGGCCCGAGGCGTGTGCGCGGTGTGGCCAAGTGCTGGAGCCGGAAGCGTTCATTGCCCACACGGGGTTGTATGTGCTGGATGTGGAGCGCACGGCCGGTGACGGGCTGCAAGGTTTGCAGGTCCGTCACGACAAGCATCTTTATGGTGAGATCGGCTGCTCCTGCGGGCACGTGAACCGCACCGAGCCGGGGCGCTGTCCGTCGGAGCCGCTCTGGGAAGTGCAACTGAGCGAACGGCACCTGGTGGGGCCGATGGCTTTGAGTCTGATCGTGTGCTTGTCGCAGCGGATGCGTTTGTCAAGGCGGCGCATCCAGGAGTTTCTGGGTGACTGGCTGGGCGTGGCGCTGAGCACCAGCACGATCAACCAATGTATCCACGAAGCGGGCCGGGCGGTGGAGCCCATTGAAGCGCAGCTGGTGGAGGAGTTGCAGCAGGCTTCGCTGGCCTATGCCGATGAGACGCCGTGGAAGGAATGGGGCCAGTTACTGTGGCTGTGGGTGATCACCACCTCCACCGTGTGCCTGTACTTTATCGGCTACCGCAGTCAAGAGATCCTAGCCAATGTTTTCGGTGAGGGCTTTGTCGGCTGGCTGATGAGCGATGGCTACCAGGTCTACCGCCGGTTCCGGCACCGGCTGCGCTGTTGGGCCCATCTGCAGCGCAAAGCGAAAGGATTAAAAGACAGCCTTAACGCTGAGGCGAGGGCCTTCGGGCAGGCCACCGACGCGCTGCTCAACGACCTGATGAAGGCGATTTACCAAGCCCGCGAAGGCCCACCCCAGGACCTCACCGCTCAATTCCAAGACCGCTTGGACGCGTTCGCCCGGTTATGCGCACAGCATCGGGACTCGGCTCATGAGAAAACCCGCGCCTTGGCGCGCGAGTTTCTCAATGACTGGGAAGCGATCTGGATCGTCGTGGCCCATCCCCATCTGCCGTTGACCAACAACGAAAGCGAAAGGGCTTTACGTCATTGGGTCATCGCCCGACGCATCACTCAAGGCACCCGCACCGAGCAAGGCAGCCGAGTGGTCGCCTTGCTGGCCAGTGTCATCGACACCTGCCGCAAACGCAACATTCTACCCTGGCCCTACCTGGCCCAGGTGGTTGCTGAGCGGCGCAAGGGCAATACCGTACCCCCTCTGCCGGTTGCCAGCTGATTTCGCCTAACCTTAGCCGAGGGGGGCTAAACGCTTACCCACTGATTCCGATCCAATAGAGTGCCGAGGTTTTCCCAAGTGCTAGCGTCGCTATTGATTCCATGAATAAAGATCACGGGGGCGGGAGGTTTGGCGTAGGCGAAACTTATAGATGCCAAAAGAACG
>JBAPTW010000357.1:0-2614 GCA_049282355.1 Gammaproteobacteria bacterium
ATGAGCAGTCGGGTGTGTTCGCTAAGGGCGCTAGCGAGCTGTTGAGGGGCGATCTTGAAACCGCTTTCCATGGACGTTTCGATGATGACCGGCCTTCCTTCGGCCAGCAGCACCATGTCCGGATAGGACACCCAGTAGGGGGCCGGGATGACGACCTCGTCACCTTTTTCGAGCAGCGCCAGCAGGAGATTGAACAGCACATGCTTGGCTCCGCAGGAGACGATGATCTGTTCCGGGCGATAGTCAAGCCCGTTGTCCCGGGTAAACTTGTTGATGATGGCTTGCTTGAGGGATGGAATGCCGTCTACCGGCGTGTACTTCGTGAATCCTCGGTCTAAAGCCGCTTTGGCGGCCGCCTTGATGTGCTCCGGGGTATCGAAGTCGGGCTCGCCGGCGCCTAGCCCGATGATGTCGTGGCCGGCCGCGCGCAGCTCGGCCGCGCGCGCGGTGATGGCCAAAGTGGCGGAGGCCTTGACTTCCCTTACCCGAGTGGCAAGCGCGATATCCACCTCTGTTTGTCTCCTTCAACCGGTATTTGCAGGACCGTACTATACGGCAGGGCAATGGGAATAGAAATCACCGTGGGCAGAGCGCTTGAGCTCAAGGCCAATTTTCAGGCGGCCGGCGATCAGATCACCGCCATCGCTGAGTTGCTGGATAATTTGGAAGCTGGAGTTGCCCATAGCACCCTACTGGGCGTCACCGGCTCGGGTAAGACCTACACCGTTGCCAATGTGATCGAGCGATTGCAACGTCCAACGCTCATCCTGGCACCGAACAAAACCCTGGCGGCTCAGCTCTACGGTGAGATGCGGGATTTTTTCCCTCACAACGCCGTCGAGTACTTCGTTTCTTATTATGACTACTATCAGCCGGAGGCCTATCTGCCGGCGACCGATCTGTATATCGAGAAAGATGCTTCCATCAACGAGCACATCGAGCAGATGCGGCTGTCTGCGACCAAGGCGCTGCTCGAGCGCAAGGACGCTATTATCGTGGCCACCGTGTCGTCAATCTACGGCTTAGGCGACCCGGCAGCGTTTCATTCCATGGTGCTGCATCTGGTGCGCGGCGAGATCATCGACCAACGGGCGTTGTTGCGGCGCCTCGCGGAAATTCAGTACACGCGCAATGACATGGAGCTGCGACGGGGCACCTACCGGGTTCGCGGTGAGGTCATCGATATTCATCCCGCCGAGTCGGATCAAGAGGCGGTGCGTGTGGAGCTATTCGATGACGAGATCGAGCAGATTACCCTGTTGGATCCGCTCACCGGTGAGATTCGCCAGCGTGTACCGCGGATGACCATCTATCCGAAGAGCCACTATGCCACCCCACGCCAGACTATTCTGGATGCCATCGAGGCCATCAAGGTGGAGCTCAAAGAACGCCTCGAGGTGCTCTCTTCACAGCAAAAGCTGGTGGAGGCCCAGCGGCTCGAACAGCGCACCCGATTCGATATTGAGATGATGATGGAGCTTGGCTACTGCAAGGGCATCGAGAACTATTCCCGCTATCTTTCCGGCAGGAAGGCGGGAGAGCCGCCGCCCACGCTGTTCGACTACCTACCGGCGCACGCCTTGCTCGTCATCGATGAGAGTCACGTCACCATCCCGCAGCTTGGCGGCATGTACCGCGGTGACCGTTCGCGCAAGGAGACGCTGGTGGAGTTTGGCTTTCGATTGCCCTCGGCCCTCGATAATCGACCGCTTCGGTTCGACGAGTTTGAGCGGCTGGCGCCGCAGACCATCTTCGTTTCCGCAACGCCCGGTCCTTATGAGGGGCAGCGCTCAGGGGCCTTGGTCGAGCAGGTGGTGCGTCCCACCGGGCTCGTGGATCCCGAGGTCGAGGTGCGTCCTGTGGCCACGCAGGTGGATGATCTCTTGTCCGAAATCAACAAGCGCGCTGCGGTGTCCGAGCGGGTGCTGGTCACCACCCTCACCAAGCGGATGGCCGAGGACTTGACGGATTATCTGGCGGAACACGGCGTGAGGGTGCGTTACCTGCATTCCGACATCGACACCGTGGAGCGCGTCGAGATTATTCGCGATCTACGCCTTGGGGAGTTCGACGTTCTGGTTGGCATCAACCTGTTGCGCGAAGGTTTGGATATTCCTGAGGTTTCCTTGGTGGCCATTCTCGATGCGGACAAGGAAGGATTTCTGCGCTCCGAGCGCTCCCTGATTCAGACCATCGGCAGGGCAGCGCGTCATCTCCATGGTAAAGCGATCCTCTACGCCGATACCATTACCGGCTCGATGGCTCGGGCCATCGAGGAGACCGAGCGCCGTCGCCGCAAACAGTTAGCCCATAACGAAGCCCATGGGATTACCCCCCGCGGAATTCAGAAGGCCGTTACCGACGTCATGGAGGGGGCCCATCGCGCTGATTTGAAGACGCCAAAGGAGTATGCTCGGGTGGCCGAGGAGGTGCTCGAGTATGTGGCACTGCCACCGGAGCGGGCTGCCAAGGCACTGCAGAGCCTGGAACGAAAAATGTATAAGCACGCGGAGAATCTCGAATTTGAACAGGCGGCAACCTTGCGCGATCAGATTCAGCAGATTCGGCAAGGCTTGCTCGGTCTCGTGGATGCCCGCGGTGCGCAGGCTGAGCC
>JBAPTW010000358.1:0-5293 GCA_049282355.1 Gammaproteobacteria bacterium
TACGTGCGCTGCGCGTACCGCCGCGCGGACGATCCGGGCTTCCGCTACTACTACTTCGGCTTTCGCTGTGCCCGAGTTCAGGCGGGTCGTGAGCCGGCAAGCGGGCCGGAGGCCCGATAAGGCGCCGCGGTCGAAGCTAGCAGCCGGAGGTAGCGGCGCGACCGCGGCGCAGCTGCGATCACGCCGGCGGAATCGCTGGCTCCCAGGTATGTCCGGGATACAGGGCTGAACAGCCTCCATCCGGAAAAGTTATCTTTTCAAAACATAACTTAACCTTGTGTAAATCCGAAAGATCGTAAATCCAGTCGTTACCCGCCGCCGTTACTTCATCTTGATCTCGCATCATGATGTAACGAAGCGGGATGTGTCGGTTCCGTCTGCCACAGAGGGTGCAACATAAGGCGGTAAATCGCCCGCCTCCACCCATAGCTGGGATCGACCAGGCCGGAGTTACAAACGAAACATGATAGCATTGCGCTGCAATTCCGAGCGCAAAAGCGCCGTCAACGCCTAACTAACCCGCGGTAGACCAATAAGAGTAAAAGATGAGTGCCCAAATAATGACTGAGGGAGGCAGCACCCAGAAAAGGCCTTCAAAGAACTTAAAGTTGGCCAGCTGGTGATGGTGCATTAGGACTCTGGCAGCGCATCATAACCAAGTGAAAAAGAAACCGGCTAGGTAGGGGGAGGAAATCAACCTAGCCGGATCTAACTAATGAGGAGTGAAATAGCAGTCCAACTATGCACGGCGTTGCCCAAAAGGACCACCACAGAAACGTCAATGTTTGTAAAAGATTGTATGACCTCGCCGCGTCAACTGAAGCACCTTGTGTACGTTCGACATGGGCATGAACCGATGGGAAGGCCCATCTTTTCTTTAACATGCCGGCCACGGCGGGCGGGTCGGGGTTAGAGCTTCGCGTCTGGCTAACTAGCCTCCCTACCCGAGGGCAGGGAAGCCAGCAGCTGCCTCAGGACGACGTGGTCGAAGGGCTTAACCATGTGGGCATCGAACCCCGCTTTTTCCGAATTACGCCGGTCTTCGTCTTGACCCCAACCGGTCAGGGCGACTATCACTATATCTTCGCCCCACGGTTGCCTGCGAATTTGGCGGCAGGCGTCGAAGCCATTCAACTTCGGTAAGCCGATATCGAGCAACACTACATCAGGGCGATATTGTTTAGCCATTTCGATTGCACCCAGGCCGTCGTAGGCCACCCGCGTCTCATGGCCCGTCAACCGCAATAACATCGCGAGGGACTCCGCGCTGTCCTTGTTGTCATCGACAACGAGAATGCGCCGCGGCACCGCCTGCTCATCGGCGCTCTGCGCCGGCGGCGAGTGGCTCTCCAGCTTCTCTACCAGCATCGGTAGACAGACCACAAACTCACTACCCAGTCCCAGTCCTTCGCTCCTTGCTTCAATGTTTCCGCCGTGCATCTCGACCAGTCGTTTTACCAAGGTCAGGCCGATGCCGAGCCCCCCCCGAGAGCGTTCCAACGTCCGATCGACCTGGGCAAACATCTCGAAAATACCTTCGAGCTGACCCGGTGGGATACCGATACCGCTGTCCTTTACCGACACCACTACCTTGCTGCCCTGTGGCTCGGCAGTGACGGAAATCTTCCCTCCCCGTCGGGTGTACTTGCAGGCGTTGTTAAGCAGGTTGCTGAAAACTTGCGCCAAGCGGACCGGATCGCCATCGAGATACACCGGTTGCTCGGGTAGTGCAACTTCAACCACCGGGTCCTCAGATCCGGTGACCGGGCAGCAGATCTCGACAGCCTGGTGGATGATAGAGGCCAGCTCAACCCGCGTCTTACGAAGTTCCAACTTGTCCCGAGCGATGCGGCTGACATCGAGTAAGTCATCCACTAACCGCACCAGGTGGTCCAACTGCCGCTCGATCATGTCGCGGGCCTGCCGAGGCATATCGGCATCGCCATCGGCCCGTTTGATGATCTCCAATGAGTTGTAGATGGGCGCCAGTGGGTTGCGCAGCTCATGGGCCAGCGTAGCGAGGAATTCGTTTTTGCGACGGTCGGCTTCGCACAGCGCTTCCTCGGCATGCTTGCGGTCGGTGATGTCGGTATTCATTCCAACCCATTCCCGGATGCGACCATTTTGATCCAGCACGGGGACGCCCCGCGCCGCCATCCACCGATAATCACCGTTTTTCACGCGCAGGCGGTACTCGGTCACGTAGATGGTGCCGTTGGCAACGGCTTCCATCCAGGTCTTCTTGGCCCCGTCTCGATCCTCGGGATGGAGGGCTTCCAGCCACCCCCACCCCTTCCACTGTGCATAGCTCTGCCCGGTGCAAGCTCTCCAGGAAGGGGAGTCTTCCACGACTCGACCTTCAGGATCGGTCGTCCAGATGATTTGTGCCGTGGCCATCACCAGCCCTCGGAACCGCTCCTCTTGCTTGCGCAGTTCCTCTTCCGCGTGGCGTTTTGTTGTCACATCTCGGAAAATCAGCACGCTGCCAGCAACACGGCCTTGCTCGTCTTGAATGGGCGAGGCACTGTCCTCGATCCATCGCTCGGTTCCATCTTTTCGGATGAGAACACTATGCGTAGCCAGCCCGACGATGGCGCCTTCCCGAAGCGCCCTTATTGCGGGATTCTCGACAGTCTCACGAGTCTGCCCGTTGACGATGTGTAATACCGCGTCGAGCGGTTGTCCCGCGGCCTCGTTCTGGGTCCAGCCAGTCAGAGATTCGGCTACGCCGTTCAGGTAGTTGATATAACCTTGCGTATCGGTCGTGATCACCGCATCGTCAATGCTGGCGAGCGTGATCCCCAACAATTCCCGGCGCTCTTCGGCCCGATGTTGGGCAACACGCATCCCTTCCCCAAAACCAATGATGATAGAACAAGAGACAAGGTAGGCGAGCAGGCCAATGATATTTCTGACATCATTAAAGCCGAATTCGCCGCGCGGTGGGATGAACAAGTAATCGCAGGCTAAGTAGCCGAGGACGGCAACGAGCATGGCAGGCCGATAGCCGCCAAGCCAGACAGCGGCCGCCACCGCCGCGAACAGCGTGACCACTGGCACTTGATATCCCAGCCATGGATGGAGCCACATACGTAGCACAACTGCCCCCGCCATCGCGATAATGGCCAGAAGGTAGACAGCCACAGTAGAATGCAGCCTTGAGCGCAACGCTTTCTTGTCGTCGATTCTTCTCGTGAACATAAGAAGCCTAGCTGCTCACGACCGAAGTTAGCTCAACTCGTGGCAAGCACGCCATGAGCCGAGGATCACCGCAACGATGAGTCAGGCCATGCTCCTACATATCAGGCTGGAATCCACTTGAATTTTCAATCGAGTCTGACCCCATTGATCACCACTTTTCTGCAAAGCCCCAGACGAGCGCATGGGCCACGAGTTGCGGCACACTCCGATCCGAGAGCCCCAGCAATCGGCGCCTGAAATCGGCGTAAAGCTCCGGCCGGATAGCTACGGCCGAAGCCATTAGCGCACATTGATTGGCAAGAGCCTCATCGCGCGTTTCTGAATTGAGGATCCCTACCTCAAGCGCATCCAGCACCTCAGCAAAAGCGTATGCACTAGCGGCCGGTTGCGGATCATGAACTAGAGCCATGCCATTTTTCATAGCAAACGCCGCCTGTTCTGGCCCAAGCTCTCGCTCCGCTACCGTTGCGATCATCTCCAGGTTCACCCCAAAGCGTGCCAGTGCTGCCAACACGCTGCGGCGCAGCGTCGGTGCGAGGCCGTTCTGCTGAAGCAAGCTGCGAGTAGTGGCTGCGTACACTGCCTCGCACAGGATCTCGCCGAGCGTATTGTGTGAACCGATCAACCGGCGTTCCCAATCGCCGTTGCCCGGTAGCGGCGCGCAGAGCGCGAACTGATCCGTGCCGGTGCCGGTGGCAAGCTTGTGAGACTGCAGGCTCGGTATGCGCA
This sequence comes from Gammaproteobacteria bacterium, assembly GCA_049282355.1. Taxonomy (GTDB): domain Bacteria; phylum Pseudomonadota; class Gammaproteobacteria; order HK1; family HK1; genus JAGTVB01. Next base: position 3,931 of record JBAPTW010000358.1, read on the forward strand.
GATCCAGCAATGCGGTCGTCTTGGCCTCCGTGAGCAGAGATATGGCTTTAACCAGACAGCCGGGCGTGCAGGGACGATTGAGGAACACGAGATGTACAATGGTGCCGCCGCCAGGATTGCATTCCACCTTATCGCACTCGGCGTGGGTCTCATGCCAGGGTGCCGGATCTGCGGCCCGCGTGGCATTGGCGAGCACTCCGGCTGTCGCCACCACCGTCACCGTTAGCTCCCGGTGGGTCGCCTGTGACAGTGCTGCACATTGCATGTTAGCGGCAGTGCTCATCAGGACGGTCCGTTCAGGATCCACGTCTGCCTCTTCGCAGGCCAGCCGATGGCAACCGTCCTGACCGTGTTCCCGCCAACGCTGCATTGCGGCGGTATCGTCGTTGCCCTCGCAGCTTTGGTGGTTTACCACGTACCGGCAGTCTTCCCGCATACCGCCCCCCACGAGCGCCGTGGAGAGCACTCGATGCGGCATCCGGAATGCCGCCACCAGAAACCGGCCCTTGCGCTCGACAGTTACCAGCGAATCAGTGTGAAGGCGGGACATAACAGGCAGTCACATGATCCGCTATTACTCACCCTCATCCGTGGAGTCATCACGCCCCCGTTACCTCGATAATTTCGAGGTAATGCAGCCAAATTATCAGACGAAGGTTCAGCAGCGGCGTGTCATACTGAACGACTATCGCCTTATAGGCGAGGGTCGTTCAGTTTTGCTGAATACTAGCCACATGCCAGTCGCCTGTTGGTGTGTCGGCGGCATGCTGCACGTGCCAGGTCTCGTCGAACGGTTTGGGATGACCGTTCGCATCCTCTTTGACGAGCCCCGAAAATCGCACCCCCGCAAACATATTGTCGCCTTCGTAGGCAACGCCCAAGAACTGAGCATCAAGGTCCGCCACTTCAGTATACTGACGCCCCGGCAGGCTCTCTCGTTCACGCGCCAGCTCAGCGAAGAGCTCCGGCGTGCAGTAATCCCGAATTGCCTCCATATCACCTTTGTCCCAAGCTTCCTGCAAGCGCATGAAGTGCCCCTTGGCACCCTCAACGAAGCCGGCCGCATCAAACCATGGAGGCGGCGACACCGGCTCACTTGCCTGCGTGCCACCCGCTAAAGCCTCACCAATCTCTGGCACCCGAAAACCACCGGAGGGGCCAGCCGCAGCATAGCGATGGGAGGGGGTTGTCGAGCGACGCCGCAAGGTTTTGAACAACATGATGCCGCCAAAGATCAGCAGAGCGATGATCAGGAAGTCCATAATCTGCAGGCCTTCAAAGCCGTCACCAAACAGCAAAGCGGCAAGCAAACCACCGGCTGCCAGGCCGGCCAGTGGGCCTAGCCAGCGGCTGGCCCCTGTGG
>JBAPTW010000359.1:0-32268 GCA_049282355.1 Gammaproteobacteria bacterium
GAACAAATTGCAGGGTGGTTACTTTACACTTCACTCGCTGTGGTAATGGCCTCAGAAGCCGCAGATATGTGGTGTCTATGTTTCTTGCCGCTCTTCCAAAGTGTAAGGCAGGTTTGACCAGTCCCCATTCGGGTCTGACTCCTAATTTCCTTAATTTCCTAATTTCGTCGCGATGGGGTCGAGCGGTGAGGAAGCACGAGGTGGACTGACGGGTTGCGACGAGCAACGCACCGGGAACCTTGACAGTCGCCGTGCGCCATTGTTCGATCGTACTGCGTATGTACGGATCTACGTTCGTTTTCGACTGTGAGCATGCACGCACATCACCGACCGACCCTTTACCAACAACTCGAAGCCCTGCCTGAGAGACTGACTGGAGAGATCCTGGATGGGCAGTTGCACACGCAACCACGGCCGAGCGGGCGGCACGGGCGTGCAAGCTCAACACTGGAAGATGCCCTCTTTGGCCTTACGATCGCGGGCGCGGCGGCCCCGGAGGGTGGTGGATCTTTATCGAACCTGAGATCCACTTCAGGCGTGACCTCGAAATCGCGGTCCCGGATCTCGCCGGCTGGCGCCGAGAACGCATGCCGAATATCCCCGAAGGCCATCGTTTTGAGGTGGTCCCCGACTGGGTCTGCGAAATCCTCTCGAAGTCGAGCACGAGTAAAGACCGCGAAATCAAGATGCCAATCTATGCAAACTACGGCGTTGCCTACGCCTGGCTTGTCGATCCCCTCGCCCGGACGCTGGAGGCATACGTCCTCGACGCCGGCGTTTGGCGTAAGATTGGCTGCTATGCCGAGAACGACCAGGTCACGCTGCCGCCGTTCGATGCGGTCAGACTTTCCCTTGCAGACCTGTGGGTATCGGGTGAGACGGCGGATGATGCTTGAGCGACTGGCGAGGTGTTCATATCCTTGCTCGAAAAACGTATCATGGAGGAGGTCGCGCCGGGCTATAACAATACGAGCGGAGCACCTCGATCATAGACCTGTAAGGGCATCTGGGCGATCTCCCTATGGCCCGTTCGCACCTTGTGAGCTAACAATCATGCGGACAGAACCACGCACCACACAAACGGCGGAACCTGCCGTCGAGGATCCCTTCCTCTACGATTTCGAGCGCCTGCGCAGCATCGCCTCGGAGCCCATCGTCAAGCGCGGGGTGGCGTACTTCAAGGAACACCGGGTCACGGCTCTCGATTGGGACGGGAGCCGGATCTGGGCTACGGTGGAAGGCTCCCAACCTGACTCCCCGTACATGATCGAGCTCGGCCACGACCAGGACGGGGAGTTCTTGGTGCAGTGCGACTGTCCCTTCGACTGGGAGCCCGTCTGCAAGCATGCCGTCGCGGTCCTGCTGGCCTATGCAGGTCAAGTGACCGCCGACAGCGAGCCGGTCGAGGATGCGGCCAGCACCGCCATCGCGGAGCGAGCGAAGCGCGGCCGCACCGAGGTGCAGGTAAAGCACCTATCAGGGGAACCCTGGTTCGGCACTTGGAGCGCCGCCTCCATCGCTTCGACCACCCACCGCAAACAGCAGTACACGGTGCAGATCCGGTCGCTGACGGAGCGCGTGAATTTTTGTACCTGCCCCGATCTCGCCATCAATCAGCTCGGCACCTGCAAGCACATCGAGGCGGTGCTCCATAAGCTGCGCAAGCGACGAAACTATCGCCAGCTGAAGAACTGCCCCCCGGCCTTTCCCTTCGTCTACCTCGCCTGGGATGTGTCGAACGCACCGCAGATCAGGCTGCAGCGTACAGCCGAGACAAGTCCCGACCTGAGGGCGTGGCTCGATCGCGCCTTTGATAGCGGCGGTGCCTTCAAGGGACGGCTTCCCGAGGATTTCTTCCGGCTCGCCGACGAGGCGCAAAATCACGGGGATATCCTCATCGGCGAGGATGCCAAACAGTTTGCCCTGCGCCTCGCTGAGGACGCCAGTCACCGCCTGCGGACCGAGCGCATCCGTGCGGAGATTTCCCGCTTCGGTAATTGGCTACCGGGGATCCAGGCGCGTCTCTATCCCTACCAGATCGAGGGGATTGCGTTCCTGGCCGCTACCGGTCGCGCCCTGCTCGCCGACGACATGGGGCTCGGCAAGACGCTACAGGCCATCGGCGCCGCATCCTGGTTAACGGAGCACGCAGATGTCGCCCGGATCCTGGTGGTGTGTCCCGCCTCGCTCAAACACCAGTGGGCCAGGGAGATCGCGAAATTCACGCGCCACGAGGCCCGCGTCATTCAAGGCAACGTGGACGCGCGCCTCGCCCAGTATCGGGGCGCAACGCCTTTCGCCATCGTTAACTACGAGCTCTTGTTGCGCGATCTCTCAGCCATCAATGAGATCCTGAAACCGGATCTGCTGATCCTCGACGAGGCGCAACGGATCAAGAACTGGCAGACCAAGATCGCCGCCACCGTCAAACTCATCGCCTCTCGTTACGCGTTTGTGCTGACCGGTACGCCGCTCGAAAACCGGCTGGAGGATCTCTATAGCCTCCTCCAGGTGGTCGATCCTCGGGTGTTGGGGCCGCTGTGGCGATACCTGCTCGAATTCCACATCACCGACGATCGGGGCAAGGTGATCGGCTACCGAAACCTCTCCGAACTTCGGCGTCGCATCAGACCGATCATGCTACGGCGCGACCGGGCCCTAGTCCGGGAACAACTCCCGGAGCGGATCGAACAACGGGTTGACGTGCCCTTGTCGCCGAAGCAAAAGGAACTGCACGATGGGGCGCTCTCCACGGCGGCGCAGCTCGCCCACATCGCACGCCGCCGGCCGCTCACCCCAACCGAACAAAACCGCCTTCTGGCCGCGCTGCAACAAGCCCGCATGGCGTGCAATGCGGCCGGTTTAGTGGACAAAGAAACGCTCGGCTCGCCGAAGCTCGATGAGCTCTCAGGCCTGCTGGAGGATCTGTGCCTGCAAGAAGGACTGAAGGTGGTGGTCTTCTCACAATGGGCACAGATGACCTTCATGGTGGAACAGCTCGCACGGCGGATGAGCATCGGTTGCGTGAGATTGCACGGCGGCGTTGCCACCGCCCAGCGCGGGGCGCTGCTGGACCGCTTCCGCGACGATGACGCGACCCAGCTCTTCATCTCAACCGACGCGGGCGGGGTTGGTCTTAACCTGCAGGCCGCCTCAGCCCTCATCAACCTGGACATGCCGTGGAATCCGGCCGTCCTGGAGCAGCGCATCGCCCGCGTCCACCGCCTGGGCCAACGACGTCCAGTACAGATCATCCTGGTGGTCGCCGCCGATTCCTACGAACAGCGGATCACCGCGCTGGTGCAAAACAAACGGGCACTGTTTGACAACGTGGTCGATCCCGAGGCCTCGGAGGACGTGGTCGGCGTGTCCAAAAAGATGCTGCAGACCCTGGTGGCTGACCTCATAGACGAACCACTGGTGCCGGCCGAGGCGAACACAGCGGAATCGGTCGGCGAGCCAGCACAGGCCATGGAAACACCGCCGATGGCAGGGGCTGCCACCGCCGGTGAAGACCTTACGGGGGTAAAAGCAACCGGGGAAAAAGAAGCCGCAGAAAACGCGCTCGTTCGCCGGACCATCGAAGGCATTCAAGCCACCTTCGGACCACGCATCGAACGCATCCTCGGCGTGGGCGGTGGCCTGCTGGTGGTGCTGGACCGCCTTGACGACGCCGCCGAACAAGCCGCGGCAGCGCTTTCGGACACTGTCCCGGTGGCGCTGATCGAGCCCCATACCCTGAGCGGACTGCAGCGCCTGGAGGCCTTCTCAGCGCTGCGCAATACCCCTGATTTGATTGCTGACGCCTCGTCGACCACGGCCGAGCGCGTTTCTCCACACGTCGCACGCGCGCGCGAGAAACTACGGGCGGCCGAACTGCTGATCGAGCAGCAGTGCTCGAGCAGCGCCATCGAGCTGCTGGCCTCGGCGCTACTCTCAGCGGCTGCCGCGAAGGCGGACCTGCCACAGGCCCTGTCCGCCGAAGAAGCGCCGCTATGGGTCTATGCCGAAGCCGTGCCCGGCGGGATCCTGACCCCCGAACAGGCAACGAGCGTGGTGCGGGCGATATCGCTGCGAAACACCTCCACGGTTCCCTCCACCCTGGTCCTCGATGTCCTGGAAGATACCCGTAGCCTGGTCGCCCAGGCCGGCTAGCCCCCGGCGCCCGTCGGTTGGCAACCTCACGGCGAGTGGCTCGATTCGTCCATCGAATTGCCTATTCCTTGCCATGAGAAGACCGTCTTTTGAGCAACGGTGCTAAGGTTGTCTTGCCAGCGGACGACTGTACCGATGGATAAGCGCATCCGCTCCTTCGGCGCCTTGGAGTCACAGGTGATCAAGACTGCACATACCCGATAGAAGAGGCGAGCAGCGAGCACCACCCAACGCCGCTATCGAGACGCGTAGCAGGTCTATTCACAGCCTCTGAGCCAACACCGCCGAACTGGAGCCAGGAAATAGCAACACCGTTTAGCGTACCGAAGGGAAATTTTGTCGCTTGCCATCGTCTATAGTCGTGCGCAGCTTGGGCTCGATGCACCGCTGGTGACCGTCGAAGTACACCTCACCGGCGGCTTGCCCGGCCTTTCTATCGTCGGCTTGCCGGAGGCGGCGGTGCGCGAAAGTAAGGATCGGGTACGAAGCGCCCTCATCAATGCCCGCTTCGAGTTTCCCGCACGGCGCATCACCATCAATCTCGCCCCTGCTGACCTGCCGAAGGAGGGTGGCCGCTTTGATCTACCCATCGCCCTCGGCATCCTCGTCGCCTCCAAGCAACTCGCGGCGCAGCGCCTAGAAGACCATGAGTTCCTCGGAGAGCTGGCGCTCACCGGCCAGTTACGCCCCATCCGCAGCGCCCTACCGGCTTCCCTTGGCGCCCGGGATGCCGGCCGCCGCCTGGTCTTACCTCAACTCAATGCCGAGGAGGCGGCGCTCATCTCGGAAAGCCGCATTGTTCCAGCCGACCATCTGCTCGAGGTCTGCGCCCATTTAAATGGCAGCGAACCGCTTTCGGTGCAGCCGAGCGCTCACGCCTCGCTAGGGTCCCCTGTCTACGAGGATCTCGCCGATGTCAGGGGGCAATACCAGGCACGTCGGGCGCTCGAAATTGCCGCCGCCGGCGGTCACAATCTGCTCTTCATCGGTCCGCCCGGCACCGGCAAGACCATGCTCGCGAGCCGGCTACCGGGCATCCTGCCGCCCATGGAGGAATGGGAAGCGCTGGAGTCGGCGGCCATTCAGTCGGTCAGCGCACACGGATTCGATCTGCAGCAATGGAAGCGGCGCCCCTTCCGCGCACCGCATCATACCGCATCCGCCGTCGCGCTAGTGGGGGGCGGCAGCCACCCCCGACCGGGGGAAATCTCGCTCGCTCACCGCGGGGTGCTGTTTCTCGATGAGCTGCCCGAGTTCGACCGACGGGTACTCGAGGTGCTGCGCGAACCGTTGGAGTCGGGCCGCATCACTGTCTCGCGAGCCGCTCAGCAAGCACAGTTCCCGGCACGCTTTCAGCTGGTCGCCGCGATGAATCCTTGTCCCTGTGGTCATCTCGGAGATGGCAGCGACCGCTGCCGATGCACCCCGGAACGTATCCATCGTTACCGGGCTCGCGTGTCCGGTCCCTTGCTGGACCGCATCGATCTGCATGTCGAGGTGCCGCCGATCCGTGGCGAGCTGCGTCCCGCCATGGATCGGCGAGGTGAGGCGAGCAAGCGGGTGCGACGCCGTGTCAACGCTGCCCGCGAGCGTCAGCTCGAGCGCCGAGCCAAGCCCAATTGTACGCTCACCGTGCCAGAGCTGGAACAGGACTGCCGCCTGCCTCCTGCAGCCGCCGCGCTGCTGGAAGGCGCAGTCGAGCGCCTTGGGCTCTCCGCGAGAGCATGGCACCGCATCCAGCGTGTGGCCCGCACCATCGCCGATCTCGCCGGCGCCGAGCACATCGAAATCGCGCACGTCAGCGAGGCGATCGCGTACCGCAGCCTCGACCGCCCACTTCCATTGGGAGTGTGATTTCCGCTTCAACAGTTAAGCACGGAGCGACTTCGTACTCTCTATCTTCTAGCCCTGTCGCAACAGGCTGACCAAATCGCTGACCGCGGCATTAGCACTCGCAAGATAGGACGCCATCACCAGGGAATGGTTAGCGAGCAAGCCGAAGCCAGTGCCGTTTAATACCATGGGACTCCACATGGCCGCATTGGCTGCTTGCAGTTCTCGGACGATCTGCTGGAACGAAACCCGCGCGTTCTTATCTGTGAGCACCGGCTGAAAATCAATCGCCAGCGCTTCCAAGATGTGCAGTAGCGCCCAAGTATAACCGCGGGCCTCATAGAAAATGTCATCGACCTCCAGCCACGGTGTTTGCACAAAGCGTGGTTCGGGGACCGGGGTAGAGCGTCTCGCCCGGGGCTCGCCGACCAAATCGAGATTAAGACGCTCCTGACCAATGCTGGCGGCGAGACGTTGCGTAAAATTACCCAGCCGCTTGCGCACTAACTCCAGGTAAGCGGCCAAATTGTCTGCCCGAGTATAAAACTGGCCGTCATAGTCTCTCTCATCCGCTAGTCGATGGAGGTAACGGTAAAGAGCCGCGATGCCCTTTCTGTACTCCGATTCCGTGGAGGGCAATATCCAGGACTCCGATTCATAGTTAAATTGCGGATCCGCCACCGCCAAATCCCGGTCTTCCAGTGACTGAGTCTGGGAACGGCTGAAGTCATTGCGCAATGCCCGCGCGACATCCCGTACCTCCGTCAGGACACCGAATTCCCAGTTCGGCATGTTGTCGAGATAAATTCCCGGAGGCGTCACATCATTGCTCAAATAACCGCCGGGCTTGTTTAGCAGTGCTTCGGCAACGCCAATCACGGCCGCCGTCGTGGTGTAGCCGGGAACCAGTTTGGCCTCATCGCCTTCGGCTTTTTCCAATGCATTTTCGTGCACATTGAAAAAGTCAGGCTCATAAGACCAGTAAATACCGAGGACCACCACAACGACAGCATAGGTGAGCAACATTAGTCCCGCCGTCCACAGCCATCCTTTCTGCCTCCAGGTCCGTGGATCGTAGAGGCGCACCACGTGTTTCACGCCCGTTGCCGCCTTCGTGGCAACAAGCTTCGGTTTGGATTCAGTGTCCATAGGCTTAATTGGAATCAGCGACAGATAATGGTAACGGTGGGTCCGATTCACATTCGGTGCGCATCGCGCTTCGAGGACTGCTCCCAAAAAGGCGATGCATCGCGCATAAACATTCGCAGCATCAACGCCAGTGGACGACGCTGTCTTAACAGTGATTTCGCCGCCGCCGCGTCGGCACCGGTGACGTCACCGGCCGCCAGCCGCCCAACAGCGATACACTCCCAAAACGCGGCTTGCGCTTCAATCTGCAGCAGCTGGGATAGCTCCATGCCGCAACGGTAACACTGCGCCCCTTCCCGGTAGCGGGCGCGGCAGCTAGGACAGCGATCCATCAACTCTCGAGATAGTACAGGATGTCCGACAGCGCCTCGACCGATTTCTTCAGGGCGGCACTATCCCCAGCGTCCATGGCGTCCTTGATAGTTTCAATTAAATCAACCATGTCTTCCCGATCCTCGGGTGTGGCGTCTGGCAACATGCGCTCGGCCTTCTCCACAAGCGCGCGCGCCTGAACCACGGCATGCTGGGACTGAGCCTGCTCACCCTCCTCTAGCTCCTCGGCCTGCGCCACCGTGATCACTTCTTCCTCATCCTCGAACAGCGCCCCAATCCGCGCCCGTGCTGCTGCCATCTCCTCTTCGGCATACCGTCTGAGGGCGTTGTCGATGGTAATGGATTTTTCCAGGTCGGTGTTCTTCTCCTTTGCCGAAACATTCAGCACTCCGTCCAGATCCAGGGACAACCGCATGAGGATGGGGTTACCGGCCGGTGCCTTGCTGAGGCCCTCGACGAGAAAGCGACCAAGCAAAACGTTACGCTGCGCGTCCGCATCTTCGCCCTGATATATCTTCACATCCACCGCCTTCTGGTGATCGAGCATGGTGTAGAACACTTCGCTCTTAGAGACCGGGATCGGGGTGTTCTTGTGAATGATCGGCACGAAGCGATGCAGGGTAGGAGCGCCATCGATCTCTCCCACAGCGCTGGTACCGAAGGTGTAAGGTGTGATGTCCACCAACACCGACGCAACCTCCTGACCCGCAACCATGGCCGCCTGAATGGCGGCGCCCATAGCGACGCACAGGTCGGGGTCCACCTCACCCCGCGGTTGCCGTTTAAACTCGCGCTCTAAGCGCTCTTCGACAAGAGGGGTACGGGTAGCACCCCCAACCAACAGAATCTCATCGATGTCAGCCACCGTCAGCTGCGCGCCGTTGAGGGCAATGTGCACCGCCTCCAGGGTTTCGCGGATATAAGGTTCAATCATGGCCTCGTAATCTTCGCGCGCTAGCTCCACGGACAGGTGCACAGGCCGACCATGGCTCTCCAGAAGGTACTCCTCTTCGATCATCGCGAAGGGTTGATCGGACAAAGTAATCTTGGCCGCCTCTGCCGCTCGGCCGATGCGTGCCATCGCTTGCCGTGAGACCTTGGCATTCACCTTTTCCTTTTCTTGGAGATGGCTCAGTAAATGATCGACGACCTTCTGGTCGAAATCATCACCCCCTAGATGATTGTTGCCGTGGCTCGCCAACACCTCGACCACTTCGTCCTCGATGCGCACCACGGAGACATCGAAGGTGCCGCCCCCCAGATCATACACCAAGATATGTTTGCGGCCGTGGTGGGTGGCTTCATAGGAAAGCGCCGCGGCAGTCGGCTCGTTGATGATGCGTGCGACCTCAAGACCGGCAATCTGTCCGGCCTCGCGCGTCGCCTGGCGCTGGGCATCGTTGAAGTAGGCGGGAACGGTTATCACCGCCTTGTTTACCGGCTCTCCCAGGTGCTGCTCGGCGATGGACTTGAGCCGTCTCAGGATGATGGCGGAGATCTCTTGCGGCGTATAACTTTTGCCCGCCAACTCCACCCTCTCATCGGCTCCCATCTTGCGTTTGATGGACCTGACGGTGCGCTCAGGATAGAGGGGATATTGATTCTTAGCCGCTTCCCCCACCAAGACAGCACCATCGTCTCCAATCCCTACAAACGAAGGCAGAATTTTCCGCCGATTCTCATCCGGGATAACCACCGCTCTGCCCTCTCGAAAAACCGCCACCTCCGAGTTGGTGGTGCCCAGATCAATGCCGATAATGTTCTCGCCTCTTCTGAGTGGCTCAGTCACGAATTGTCCCCTCGCTTGTTCACTTTGACCTCCGCCACGCGAAGTAACTCATTGTCCCAAAAGAAGCCCCTGCGCAGCTCGCCGGTGACCGTTCCATGCGGTTGGTCAAGCCGGCACTCCACTTCGATCACCCGCATGGTATGGGGATCGAGCGGCCTTTTCATGACCTCCACCGGCCGGACTTGATAATCACCCAAAATGCGATCCAGCCGCCGCAGGGTCATCTCCTGACCTTCCCGTAGGGCATCGAGCCGCTGGCTCTGCTTGCACAACGATCGCATCAGCAGCGAATGCTTGGCGGGCGCGCTGAGCTCACGGCCGGCCTCGAGTCGGTCGTGCAGCTCCAATAACTGCAGTAGCAGCGGCCGCAGCGTCGCCTGTCGTAGCCCCTTCTCTATTGCCCTGCGGCTTTCCAGTTCCCGAGTCAATGCCTGGTTGCTCGCCTGCAGCGTATCAAACACCGTCCTGAACTGATCCAGGGCTTCCTTGACCTGGCGCGCTTCTCGTTTGATTTCGTTCTTCAGCGCAGCCAGCTCAGCGAATAGCGAAAATGTGTCGTCCTCCGGTGCCATGGGTTCCGGCGCGTCATCCATCTCCTCCAGGTAGGCCCGAAACTGCCCTATCAGTGTTTCTTTTGCCGCTTGATCCATAGCGCCTCATTCATTAGGCTCACCCGGTTGTGTCGGTCAGCGTCTGAGCAAGTGCCCGCTGCAGCAGCTCCATGCTTGGCCTACCGGTCTCTCGATTGGGGGCCAGGCCTTCCAGCAGCGCCGCCGGCGAGGGTGGCTCGGCATGGAAAAGTTGGTAGTACAGGCGGTCGCGACGGGTTTGAATAGCTTCAAACGCGCTTCGGATCGTCTGGAAACGCTCTGGCGCCCGCTCCGGAGGGTAAAGTCGCACCTGGCGCAGATAGGCCTTCTTGATCTCCAAGTCATCAGCGGTCTCCGGCACACCCAGCACCTGAAACGGATTCGTCACTTGGACCTCTTCTTGGGCAAAGGTAGCGACGGCAACTTCTCCTCCCCCTGCAGCTGCTCGGCGATAAGATCGAGCACATCACGGGGATCGTCGGTTTCCAACAAATCCATAAGCTCTCCGAACGCCCTTTTGACGTCCGTGGGCATGGGCGGCATCCCTCCTGGAAAGAACCCCGAGAGGCCCAGAAACTCCTGGATAAGAGCGGCCGTCTCTTGATCCTCGGCCTTCACTGCCGCCTGTAGTGCGGACTGTAGCTGCAACCCCTCAGTCATGGGTAGACGCGCCTCGCGGCCTTGGGCCCGTCCGAATACGCGATAAAAGAGGAAATTCGGGCGCTGACCAAAGCGGCGTAGCCCCGCCTCGGCGTAGTCCACAACGAGGCGATAGTGGCCAGCCTTTTTCAGGGCGGCGAGAATGGCGCGAAATTCCTGTTCCGAGAATGCCAGCCCAGCGGCGGCCTTCAAGGGTGCCCGCAAACCTTCGAGGATCTGTGGAATTTCCTTGACCCCATCATCCACGTAGCGGTGCAGCAGCTCCGCCAGCGTTACGATATCTTTTGTCGTGGTCGGCACCCGCTGGCCTTTCATCCGATCATAGAGTGTGCTCAATAGCCGTTGGGCGAGGCCAAGCCGGCGACCATCCACCAGCAACCGAAATTGCGCCAGCAGCCCCCCGCCAAGGGCTTGCAGCCCCTGCTGTAATAAGGCCTCAGCTGCCTGCTCCGCACCCTGCACCAGCGCCAAAAACCCTTGATTGAGTCTTACGATCCCAAGGTGATCGGCGTCGCGTGCCTGCTGCTCCGCCAGCGCCAGCTCCCGCTCGGCCGGGGCATACTTACCGGCTTTGAGCTGCTTGCGGGCGTGGGCCAGGTGGCACGAGATCAGTAGATTGCGGGCGTGAGGATTGATCGGGTCGCGTTCCAGCAGCGTACGGGCAAAGGCCGCCGCCTTCTTAAAGGCACCGCGTCGGTAAGCCGCCATGCCCGCCACCATGAGCACTTCAGCGTCCTCGGGAAACTGGCGAACCGCCAGTTCCGCCCAGCGGTCTTGCGCCTGGCGGTCCTCATCCTTGCGGGCAATCGCCATGAGCTTGAGATAAGTTGGCTTGTCCTGTGGGTCGAACTTCAGGCTTGCCTCCAAAAGCTCCTCGACTTCCTGTTCCGCTTCGTCCCAAAAGTCGTCATCCGGCGACTCGGCCGCTAACTCGGCCATATGCCGAAGAATCAATGCCGCCTTCAGGGGATCATCTTCGCCCACGTTATTCGATGCCAGCTGCTCCACGCAGCCACGCCAATAGCGGTTGGCGCTCGAGGGTTGAGGCCCGCGCTCTGCGGCTAACGCCTGAATACGCTGGCGTTCAAACGCCGACAAGGAACCGAAGCGCTTTTCGAAGGCGGGTAGGCTCTCGGGCACGTGAGGCAGTAGCTCCAGACAAAATCGCCTCAGGCGGGATATTTCGATTTGCGTGCTCATGCCCATGGCGAACCGCAACAATACTTGGGCATTGCTCTGCCTGGCGTTCGGCAATCGTCGCAGCAGGTCAATTTGCTCCTTTCCCCAGCCCTTCAGTGTCAAAACGAGCTCGCGTGCCGCCTCCGATCTCTGGGAAAGCGCATCCAGCAGCATGCCGTCCTCCAGGGCAGCAACGCGCACTACCGTCACGAAGGAAGCAAAGGGGGAATCCGCTGGCACCCGATCGAGCTGCGCCAGCGCTGCCTGTGGTTCCGTCCCGAGACTGCCCATCGCTTGCAGAATCGAGCGCAGATCCCGGTACGGTGAACGGAACGCAATGGCCTTGAGGCTATCCTTCATGGCGGCGTCATCGCCGCGACAATAGGCGCGCATGGCGGCAAGCATGCTGTCTCGCTGCTGCAGAAGTGGCACTTCGCCGGCTAGACTGTCGATATCCTCTACTTGACCACAAACCAGCAGACCGGCCAACCGAGAAGCCAGCTCTTGCCCCGCAGGGCTCTCCCGAAAGGCCGCATCCGCCTCGGCAAATTGCCTGACACCCTCGCCCACGCGACCTGCTTGTAACAACCATTCGATATAGCGCCCCACATGGCGCTTACCACAGAGATTGGCCATGTTCTCCCACAGGGCCGCCGCCTCCTTGTGCAAGCCCTTGGCGGCCAGCTGCTCGGCCCGCCCCAAATAAGCGTCGGCGAGGGCTTCCCGCCACTCACGCCGTTGCTCTTTCTTCAGGAGCTGCTTGTACTGGTCCATCGCTTCCCGAAAGCGGCCGGCTTGCAACTGAGATTTCGCCTGGACCGCGAGCGTATCAATGCTTTGCCGGGCTGGATGCGGTTTGCGTTTCTTGCGCATGGGGCGCCTTCTTGTCCGGAACTGACTTGCGAGCTGTTTATTCTGACATGTCTCGCTGGCTCATGTAACCGCCGGCGTACCAGTGCGCAAGTGTCATTTGATGACAGTAGAATCGAGTTTACCGGGTGAACGGTGAGATGAGTACTGGCAGAGGCACTTGCCCGCCGTCGTCGTTGATGTTGCCGCCCGATACACCCAAGCGACCAGCCGGTAGCGGCTTACTTGCTGGACAATGCGGCCTATGGCAAACCGCTCGGGCGCCTGTGTTCTCCCGCTAACAATTCGCTGATTTGGCGAACGCTCGCAAAGTCATGGACATCCCTTTCCAGCAGCGGCACTCGGTGTCGAGGGATGGCGGCGAACGTGTGGTCGATTTCTCGAAGGTACTCTGCCTCCTGCTCGCGCCGCCGGTTGAAAAATTTTCCCTCGGCATCCTTTGGCAACAAGCGGTTTACCACCATCGCCGCCACAGGAATGTCAAAGCGGCGCAGCATCCGCAGGGCTTTGCGGCTTTCCAGAATGGGTAGCCGCTCGGGAATTACAACCCACAGGAATGCGCTCAAGGCGCCATCAAGAAGAAGGCGCCGCGCACGATGAAATTTCCTTCGCCGTTCGAGCAGTAGGGCACGGATCTGGGAAGCGGAGTCGCCTGAGCGGGACTCGGGTTCGTGATCGATAGACGAAAGCTCGTCCCCTTTTGGCTTACGTGCGCCAAGCTTGGCCAAGATGCGTCCAAAATGCCGAGAGCGCTCCTGATGCGCCAGCATACCTTCGCTCCAAGCGGCCATGACCTCGGGTAACGACAGCAAGCGCAGCGTGTGGCCGGTCGGCGCGGTATCAAAGACCACCAGATCGTACCTGTCCAGACCCTCGGCCATCAGCTCGGCAACGCGTTCCAGCAGGGCGGCCTCCGCCGCGCCCGGCGCGTCACGGGCAAGCTCCATTTGGCGATCGACCTCCTTGTAAAGCTCGGGTCTGACCAAGCGTCGCATGTTGCGCTTTACCGTATCGATATAGCGATGTGTCTCTATCTCGGGATCGATTTCCAAGCCGACCAGATTGGCCGCCAACGACGTTTCCCGAGATCCAATGAGCCGGCCGAAGATGTCGCCGAGAGAGTGGGCCGGATCGGTGGAGACAAGCAAACACGGCTTCCCGCGCGCGGCCCCCAGACTCGCGAGCGCCGCAGCGATGGTGGTCTTGCCCACTCCCCCTTTACCGCCCACGAACAGCAACCGTCGGTTTAAGAGGTCGAGCACAACGTAACAACCGCCAAGGCTAAAGCGACACGCTTAGCAGCAGCGAACATGGTCGAGTGGCGAATGTTCCATGCCCATGCGCCGGTGCCAGTCGTGGAAACGCTCCAGCAGGAGGGGTTGTAGCTCCAAGGTGAAATACGCGGCTGGGTTGGGGATCCCCAACATCTCTGCAAACACGAACAGCATGAAGAGATCATCCTCGTCGCGCTTGGCACGCGCGATGGCGCCCCGGTAGGGAGCGCGGTAATATTCCTCGGCGGCAGCCTCAAGTTGCTGCAACGCGCTGCAAAAGCCGCCCGCCAGTGATACTTCCTGTCGCTTCTTATGCGTCATGTAATAGTAACGCGCTCGACCAACGCTCTGCCGAGCGCCGAGTGTTGCGGAGGGAGAGCGCGCAAGTCACTCGTCACTCCACGGGCCCGGCCGCGCTGACGAGTCGCTGGCGCTCGCGCATGAACGCTGATAAAGACTCCAGCGCCACGAGAATAGCGGCGATCAGAATCACCCCATCGAGCCCCAGCAGCAGCCATTGGCTTGCTCGGTAGAAATCCGCCAGCTGATAAACCAGGGCGAGAATCGTCATCGTCAACAAAAAAATGAGGGGCAGCAGAGTGTACCACGCAGGACGTGCCAGCTTCACCAACATCACGCTGATCACCAGCAGCGTGAGACCCGCGAGCAGCTGATTGGTCGTACCGAATAGCGGCCAAATGATCAGGCCACCACCACCGGAAGCTCCCCCAGCGCCGAAGGCCAGCGCCAGGCAACAGCCCACCGCAACCAGCGTCGCCAGGTAGTTGTTGGTCAGCCACGGCAGATTGTAGATATTGCCCCACTCCTGAATGATGTAGCGCTGCAAGCGCACACCGGTGTCCATGGTCGTACCGGCAAACAGCACCGCCATGACGGTGAGCAGGGTGACCGCGAATTCCCTCGGCAGTCCGAGACCGCCGGCGACGATGTTGGCACCGCCGTTGACGAAGGCGTCGAGACTCCCGCCGCCGAACTTGCTGTAGAGCCCCTCCCACTCGGCCAGCGTGGCAAACCCGGCTGTGGTCACCACAATGGTGGCCAGCGCGAGCGATCCTTCGCCGACGGCGCCAAAGTAGCCAACAAACCGGGCATCGGTTTCCTTATCGAGCTGCTTCGATGTCGTCCCTGAAGAGACCAGGCCGTGAAATCCAGAAACGGCACCGCAGGCGATGGTGACGAACAGCAATGGCACCAAGGGTGGCGTGCCTTCGGGAACATTCGTGTTGAACGCCGGCGCAACGATGCTGGGGCTGAGGATCAACACCGCCAAATAGAGCACGCCGAGCCCTACGAATAACTGCAACCCGTTGATGTAATCCCGCGGCTGCAACAGCATCCAAACAGGAAGAAGCGAGGCGAGCGCGGCATACATAAACAGGATCACGATCCATTGCGCATTCGCTGCCAGACCGAGCATACCATCGGTCAATTCAATCGGGATGAAGTCGCCGAGGTAAATAGTAAAATACAGTACGATCACACCGACGAGTGAGGGCCACAGCAGCCCGACACCGCGTCGGTAAATCAAATAGCCGATCACCAGCGCCACCGCGATGGCGCTCCAGGCCGGTAGCACGCTGCTGGGGAAGCTGATAAACAGCTTGGCGATGGCCACCCCGAATACCGTGTTGACCATCAGCAGCAAGAGAAAAATCACGATCATGAACACGCTGCGGGCCCGTGCTCCGACCACATCTTCGGTTAGGGCGCCGATCGACCGGGCTCGGTTGCGCACGCTCGCCCAAATGGCACCGAGATCATGCACGCCGGCAAAGAAAATCGTGCCGAGCACGACCCACAGGAACGCCGGCACCCAACCCCAAATCACGGCGATCGCGGGCCCGATGATCGGTGCCGCCCCCGCCACCGAGGTGAAATGATGCCCCCAGAGCACAAATTTGTTGGTGGGCACATAATCGACGCCATCCTCCATGGTATGGGCGGGCGTGGCGAAATCCGGCGATAGCCGATAAATCCGCTCGGCGATGAATCGTGAATAAACCAGGTAGCCAACGGTAAATGCCGCTAACCCGACGACAGCCAATAGGATTGCGCTCATAACGTCCGCTGCCCACTTCAGAAGAGCCGGAATAATAGGGTACCGGAAATGCTACCTCACGCTTTGCCAGCTGTAAAAAGGATTTCTCCTTCGCCACAAGCTCACCCAATGCTGGCAATCAGCGAAGCTCCTGCCACATATAAACTGCGCTCAATTATCGGAAGTGAGTAACGCCGCGCAGCAGCGGACGTCTCGGAGCGGCATAGTTTCGCCATGATTGAGTGGCAGGACATCGACTATGGCGATAAATACAAAAAACAGACGCGGCGAAACACGAGCAATACCTTTTAGAAGCGGCAGATTGTTCGAAATTAACGGCTCCTGGTATCTCGCGCTTCGCGGGCAATTACCCAAAGGTCCGTACGAAAACAAGCAAGAGGCAGCAGCCGAACTTGTCGAGCTGCTGCGCCGAGAGGCCATGTTCGGGCACGCAATCTGGCGTTAATATTTCAGCATTCAGCGTCATCGATGGTATTTGCCGCCAAGGCAGAGTCGTTTCATCCCCAGCCTGCAGCAACCCGTGACGGTGAGATGACGGTGAGATTTGGCCTTCATGTCATACCTCATTTAAAGGCGCAATCTCAGGAGGATCTTTTCCTCGCCCAGAGCTATATCGGGCCATGGTCATCGTTTCGTCAGCATCACCATTCAGAGGTCAAAACCGCGCCCAGAATCTGTAGGTAGCTAGTCTCCTTGCCACAAGGGTGTGTCCGGCAGGGATGCCGGGCTCAAGTCTACAAGGATGTATTCACGACGTCCCTTGAGGCAAGGAGACTGGCTACCACCCGGCCGAAACGATGACCATGGCCCTATATCGTGGCCTCGGCTGGAACGCAGCGCCTGCGAGCGAAATGAGTGAAACGCTGAACCTCCTCCCCGGTGGTGGAGGTTCCGGCCGCGAAACCTATCCTGTGCCATAGTTCGCATTTTGGGCTAATGAACACCCGCATAATGACCCCTCGGCGGTTCTGAATCTGCCTAGTACAACTCCCGAAACATCGGCTAATGATTAATAGATTAATATGAGGCCGCTTTCAAGAATGTCGCGAGTGACGGCAAAGCCAAGCACCGTCATTCTTGAATCAGCCTCTAGAATGACGCGAAGAAGGAGGCATCATGAGAAACTTTTTCTTGCCCTTGATTGGGCTCATCGCCATCTCCACCCAGGCTGTTGCCGATCCCGGCTTTCGATGTGGCAATAATCTCTTACAGTCCGGCGTCGGCACCTCCCGCTATCTGGTGTTGCAAAAATGCGGCGAGCCGACCTATCGCGACGGCTACCGGTGGTACTACGATCGTGGCGAAGCTTTCCTCACGGTGCTGGTCTTTAGCGACAACGGCGAACTCTCCTTCAGCAAGGACGAATACACTTGGCGATAGTCAAGCGGCGCCGGCCGCGGTGGCAAACTCTGCACCGAGAGCCGTGCCTCCCGCCAACAACCCAACAGCAAGCGCGGCTTGCTAGACCTAAACCTACCCTTGCGGCGATGGTCAGTTTAGGGTCAAATGAAGGCTATGAACAAAGCCCCCAGCAATCATCAGATCGCCGTCCAGGTTGAAAGCGTTTACGTGGAGGAGCAGTCTGAGCCGGATGCGAACCGGTATTTTTTCGCCTACCGCGTCGTCATTCGCAATGAAGGCACGGTGGCTGCTCAGCTCAAATCCCGTCATTGGGTCATCACCGATGCCAATGGCCGGGTACAAGAAGTACGCGGTGAAGGTGTCGTGGGCGAGCAGCCCTACCTCGAGCCCGGCCAAGGATTCCACTATACGAGCGGTGTGATGCTCGAGACGCCCGTTGGCAGCATGTCTGGTAGCTACCAGATGCTCGCCAGCGACGGCGTGGCCTTTGACGCCGAGATCCGTCCGTTTCGACTGGCGGTGCGGGAATTGCTGCATTAGCAACTCCTCCGGGAGGAGACGAGTGCCAGTCATTGGCGGCGCAGTGCCTATTTTGGCAGGAATCTAACGGTTGGCAATTTACGCCATTGGCGATGTGCAGGGCTGTTTCAATGAGCTGAAGACACTGCTCACAGAGCTCCACTTTCGACCAAATCACGATCAGTTATGGTTTGCCGGTGATCTTGTCAATCGCGGACCTCGCTCCCTGGACGTCCTGCGCTTCGTCAGAGACCTCGGAGATCAGGCCATTGCGGTGCTCGGCAATCACGACCTGCATTTGCTGGCTGTGGCGGCTGGTAAACGACGCTTGCGGCGCAAGGACACCATTGAAGAGATATTGCGGGCGCCCGACCGCGATCAACTGTTAGCATGGTTGCGAGCTCGCCCGCTTCTGCATCACGACGCAGGCCTCGGATTTACCGTCATCCATGCCGGCTTGCCGCCCCAGTGGGATGTCGCCACCGCCCAGCGGTGCGCTCGCGAGGTGGAATCCGTACTGCACAACCCGGATTACGCCAGTCTACTCGACCAGATGTTCGGGGATCAGCCGGATCGTTGGTCCGAGCGGTTAACGGGCTTTGCGCGTTTGCGATTCACTATTAATTGCCTCACGCGCTTGCGCTACTGCGACCGCGATGGCGTCTTGAACCTGGCGGAAAATGGCTCCCCCGGCACCCAGTGCCCATCTCTGATGCCGTGGTTCGAGGTGCCGTCGCGGCGAAGCCGGGGCGAGCGCATCATCTTTGGACATTGGGCGACGCTGCAGCTTCACCAGACGCTGGATCCCCGTCATGAGGTTTATCATCTGGAAACTGGATGCACCTGGGGCGGTCACCTCACGGCAATGCGGCTGGATTCTTTGCGTTATGTCAGCGTGCCCTGTGTCGGTACCGTAAAACCTCAGCCGGCAAAACCCCTTTCTCCTCGGCTTCCCCGAAGCTAATGCAAGACCACTGTCCCCGGTGGATCGTCGCCTCACCGAGCTCAACGCTCCAACACCACAAAGCTGTAACGGTAAGGGTTAGCCGCATCCGCCTGGCAATCGATCCGCTCAATTTCCCGCCACGCATCATAAGTAAAATCCGGGAAATAGGTATCGCCGGGAAAAGCGTGATGGATTCGGGTCAGATACATCCGCCGCGCCAGCGGTATGACCTGCTCGTAGACTGAAGCTCCTCCGACGGCGATCATTTCTGAATTTCCTGCACCGACCTTCATGGCCTCTTCGAGCGAGTGCACCACGCAGCAACCTTGGGGGCGATAGCGGGCGTTGCGGGTGATCAAGAGATTCAAGCGTCCCGGTAGTGGTTTGCCAATGGACTCAAAAGTCTTACGCCCCATTAGTACCGGCTTGCCGCAGGTAATGGTGCGAAAGCGCTTGAGGTCGGCAGGCAGCCGCCACGGGAGGCGGTTGTCAATGCCAATGACCTGCCCCTCGCCGAAAGCGGCAATGAGTGAGAGCAACATACGCGCAGCGTGTTTCCTCGGGCGATTCGGGCGTTGGCCGTAGACAGGCGCGACCACCTTCGGCGTACCTAGCGTTAATATTACCGCTATCGGTGTGACCAGAGCATCTTCGCTCGACAATTGCATTTTCGGTAAGATCGAGACGCTGATCGAGCAATCGGGAGCGAATTGCCTCGGCCTGGTATCAGGTACATTGTGGAATGAAATGATTTCGGACGAAAGGGGATAAACCATGGTCAAAACGGCCAAGCACACTGCCGCCATTTGCCTCGCCACGGCGCTTGTCTGCAGCTGCGCATCAGACATGGGCGAAAAACAAACCCTGGGGGGTTTGCTCGGGGCGGCCGGGGGCGGCCTGCTCGGCTCCCAGTTTGGCCACGGCTCGGGACAATTAGCGGCGACCGCAGCGGGCACTTTGCTCGGCGCCCTCGTCGGCAGCAATATTGGCCGCACGATGGATGACGTGGACCGGCTAAAGGCGCACCAAGCTTATGAACGCGCTGCCCAGGCGCCGATCGGCGAAACTATAACCTGGGAAAACCCAAACACCGAGCACTCCGGGAGCATCACCCCGGTGCGCGAAGGCACCTCGTCATCGGGGCTGTATTGCCGGGAGTTTCAGCAGACCGTCAGCATTGGAGGCAAAGCCGAACGGGCCTACGGCACTGCCTGCCGGCAACCCGACGGAAGTTGGAAAATGGTACAAGGTTAGACCGAGGTCGATACCGCGCCAACATGGAGATCTCTGATGGCTAAGACAGCGATTCTGATACTGGTGTTATTCAGTGCCTTAGCACTGGCGCAGTCGGCACCGGCTGATTTTAAGGACGGCGAAGAGCTCTACGGGCTCTGCACGGCACCGAACGATAAGCGGGCCAATTCGTTTTGTGTCGGTTATGTCGCGGCGATAGCCGACGTGCTCGGTACCGGTGATGGCAGTATATCCGGCTGGCGCGCGTGCCTACCATCGGGTGCGACCCAGGGGGAGGTTGCCAAGATCGCCATTCAATGGCTCAAAGGCCATCCGCAGAACCGCGCCTTCGGAGCAAGCGATGTGATCGCCCAAGCTCTCGCTCATACCTATCCATGCTCCAAATGAGTGTGCACTTTACAGCGTGTAATGCTGGCAGCACCGGTGTTGCCGAGAACCCTGGCACCGGTCCTTGCTGCCGCCGAGGTGCGATTGCCCACGGTGTGTGGCTCGCCGGTCGTCATACTCCCACGCAGCGTTCGACCCGCGACCTGAGGTATGCTTGCCATTGAAGGAAGAAGCAGATGCAACGACATACGGTAATCGACGCCCGCCTACAGAAGTTCATCGAACGGCAAAGGCTGTTCTTCGTCGCCACGGCGGCGGCTGACGGCCGGGTGAACCTCTCGCCCAAAGGGATGGATACGCTGCGCGTGCTCGATGAGCAGCGCGTGGTGTGGCTAAACTTGACTGGCAGCGGCAACGAGACTGCGGCCCACCTGCGAGAAAATGACCGTATCACCCTAATGTTCTGCGCCTTTGAAGGTGCTCCCCTGATTTTGCGGCTCTACGGCCACGCCCGCACCCACCACCCTGGCGAGCAAGGCTGGGAGCGGTTGATCGATCGGTTTCCCGTGACTCCGGGGGCGCGGCAGATCATCGACGTGGGTGTGGATCTGGTGCAGACCTCGTGCGGCATGGGAGTGCCCTTCCTGGACTATCGGGGCGAGCGCGACCAACTCCTGCAATGGGCGAAGAAGAAAGGGGACTCCGGTATCCGGCGCTACTGGCAGGAGCGCAACCGCCTCAGCCTGGATGACAAACCCACGGGCATGCCTGAAGGCTAAGCGCTTCGGTCCCCGGCGCTCCATGACGGGCAGCGGCTGCACGCGTGTACTTCATGGGCGTGACGGCATGCGTCACCGCCAGGGACTACCAGATGCGACTTGATGAGCGGCCCGACAACGAGCTCGGCCGGAGGATCATCGACCCGAAATCGGAGTCGGTCAACGCGCGCACTATGCAGTATCACTCTGTGCTCCTCGACTTGGCCCGCGCGCGCTTTAAGCACCTCGACAGCACGCTGCAGCACATTACGCAAACCGCGGCTGAAACGCTTTTGGCGGTGACGAGTGCCATGTTGCTGCCCAATCAGGACGCCACCCAATCAACCGCCGACTCTGAAAATCGTATTGTTACGGCCTTGCGCA
Source organism: Gammaproteobacteria bacterium (assembly GCA_049282355.1). GTDB lineage: Bacteria > Pseudomonadota > Gammaproteobacteria > HK1 > HK1 > JAGTVB01. Next base: position 21,463 of record JBAPTW010000359.1, read on the forward strand.
CGGCCTAAAGCGGGCCCCGCCGGCTTCCGTTATAGTAGGCCATGGACCCACAGATGCGGGGGTTCCCGCCGACCTTGCCTGCCTCCTTCGATCCGGCGGACCTTCCTAGTCCCTCGCCGGCCGTCCTGCAGATTATCCGCGCTTGCTCGCGACAGGAGATCACCAGCCGCCAGCTATCGCGTTTGGTGAGCATGGATGCGGTATTGACCGCCGCGCTGCTACGCATCGTCAATTCCGCCTACTTCGGGTTCGCAGGGAAAATCAAGACCATCCCCCACGCCGTCACCATCATTGGTACCCGATCGCTTCGCAACCTGGTGCTGTGCATCTCGGTACGAGATGCGCTTCGAGCAAAAACTATCCCGGGTTTTGATCGGGCCGCCTACACCGACGATGTTTTGCGCCGGGGGGTGTGCGCACGGTGTCTTGGCGCAACCCAGGGGCTTGATGGGGATGAATGCTTTACCCTCGGCCTGCTACAGGATTTCGGCTTGCTCGCGTTGTGTTACGTGCTGCCGGAGCACGCGGGCCGCTATGCCGAGCTACGGTGCGCCAGCCCAGAGGGGCGATACCACCTCGAAACAAACTATTTTGGCACTACCCATGACCGCGTGGGACAAGCGCTTGCCAGCGCCTGGGGACTGCCGGAGGAATTCGCCACCGCCATCGGCTGCCATCACTGGAGTGAGATGCAGAATTCATCGCCCGAACGCAAATTGGCCCGCATTGCGCTGTGCGCCGACTGGATGACCGCCGTTTTTACCGCGACCGCTAAGCATGCCACCCTGGCTGACTGCCAGCAACACCTGCAAGCATCTTTCGGCATGGACGCGACGGCCTGCGAGCAGCTCTTGGAACGGGCCAGCGAATTGGTCGAACAGGCAGCCGCTGATCTCGGGATGCATTTGCACGAGCACATCAGCTTTGAACATGTGATGCGCGAGGCCAATCTGCGGCTGGCGGCCGAGAATCTAAGCTATCAAGATCTGGTATGGCAGCTTCAAGAGACACTTCAGGAGCGCGATCGACTGGCCCACGAGCTCAATCGAGAGCTTGAGCTCGCGAGGGAGATACAGCGCAGCCTGCTGCCGCGGGACAACGATGCAGCGCTGCCACTGACGGGTCTTAACGTACCGGCCCGCCAGCTCTCTGGGGACTTCTATGATTATTTCCGTCTGCCGGACGGGCGTCTCTATTTCAGCCTCGCCGATGTCGCCGGGAAGGGAACCAATGCCGCTCTGCTCATGGTCAAAACCGGCACCTTGTTCCGCTCTCTCGGGAAACGACTCACAGCACCAGAAGCACTGCTTCAGCAGATCAACGAAGAGCTTTGTGAAACCGCCATCCGGGGCATGTTCGTTACCATGATCGCAGGCCTGTACGATCCACACCGTGGCCAGCTACGCCTGGTCAATGCAGGCCATCCGCCGGCGCTTCTGTTGGCACGCCATGGCAAGGTCCAGGCCATCGCGGCAGCCGCACCACCGCTCGGTATCTTGTCCGGGCATGAATTCCCGGCGATCACCGTGACGCTCGGGCGCAGCGCGCTGTATCTCTTTTCCGATGGGGTGATCGAGGGAAAATTAGAGGATGGACGCGCCCTCGGTCTCCGTGGATTGATGCGATTGCTGTTGGCGCTTCGCGAATTACCACCGGCCGATCGACTGCAAGCCGTGGTGGCTCGCCTGCAACGCGCGCCAGGCACGGCCAGAGATGACATCACGCTATTGCTCTTGGAGGACGCCCACGGTGTCACCTAAGCAACTCGCACGGCTTCGCTTTCCCGCGCGCGCAGAGCAACTGTGTGCAGTTCGCCAGAGCATCCGTAGCGCTACGGCGCCTCTCGGCCTCACCGAGGAGGTGATCGACGCGTTGGTGTTGGCCGTCAACGAAGCCTGTATGAACATCATTCAGCATGCCTACGGCGAACACGACTGCTGCGATATTGTGCTCGAGATCGTCCACTGCGCAGATGAGCTGGTTTTCCGGCTCACCGACTTTGCCAATCCCATCGATATAACCACCGTTCGCCCCCGAGACCTATCCGAGATTCGACCCGGTGGTTTGGGGCTACATATCATCGATCAGATCATGGATACGGCTCATTTTCAGAAACCGCCCATGGGGGCGGGAAATTTATTGGAAATGCGCAAGCGCCTTCCACGCGACGGCGTGTGATTCCAGGCGACACCACAAATGACCCACTGCCACTACTGATTCGGTTGCGCTTGAATGGAGACGCGTTGCCGTTCGAGCTCTTCCAAAGCCCATTCTAGAAGCGCGCTACTGCCCATGGCGACGGATCCGACAATACGCTCCTGCAGGCGTGCCCGCAGAGCCCCTGAAATCGGAATATTCAGCATGGTGACCGCACGCTTTCTCGATGGTTTGCCCATGATCACCACCTCCGCACTTCCATCTCGGGTATCGATAGCAAACATGGTGCTTTCTTCTATGAGCGCAATATCCACAGCTTTTCTCCCTGGCTTGGCTTGGATGGCACGTACATCGCTTTAAAGATCGATCGCCGGCGCCTTCTCTTGCGAACCGCGTTCAACCTCCTTACCACGCTATACCACGCTATTCCTTGGCAATTTATTTACTATATTAACTATTTACCGCATTCCGATACCGTCAGAAATACGCGCGCGCACCTAAGGGATACTACGTACCCGACGTTTCGCTGATCCGCGAAGCTAGCCATTGAGCCTGCAAAAGAGTTTGCAGGGACTCGTCCCAGAGTGAGGAAGCGGAACTTGACGGGGATTTGCTTCAGTGGTGAAGCCACCTTCGGCTCGGCGGCGTCAGTGATCGACGTCCTCTGCGAGCGAGCCCATCCGAGCGTACTCTTCGCAAGCCATCGCTACCCTGATGAGATCGCAGAGTGATTTCGTTCCGAGCTTGTCCATGACCCGGGCACGATAGATCTCCACGGTTCGATGGCTTATGTTAAGGTCTGCGGCGATCTGCTTGTTGGAACGCCCTGCTGCCACCCGCTGCATCACTTCCTTTTCTCGCGGTGTGAGGCGAGCAAGACGCGTATCAGATTGCACGCGGCTCAGCTCACTTTGCCGCCATTGGGTATCCCGCTCAAGGGCCTGGTGAACACGCTCCAGCAGCGCTTCATCATTGAACGGTTTCTCAAGAAAATCGACCGCACCCGCTTTGACGGCCCTCACGGCCATAGGTATATCACCATGACCCGTGATAAAAATGATGGGCATGCGGATCCGCTTGGCGCTGAGGTGCGCCTGTAGCTCGAGCCCACTCCAGCCGGGCATGCGCACATCCAACACCAGGCAACCGGGGCGTTGCGCGCAGCCCGCTTCGATAAAGCTCTCCGCAGAAGGATAATCCTCCACACGCAGTCCCGCGGAGTGAAGCAGCATGCCAAGGGACTGGCAAAATGCCAGATCGTCATCCACAATGAAGACCGTGGGTAAAGACACCATGGTAGAACTACTTCATAGCTACATCGCTACTATTGGCAGGTAAGTAGCATTATACATTGGACGCAGCGGCAATGTGAAGTTAAACTCTACGCCGCCATCGGCTGGCGCTTCGACCCAGATGCGCCCTCCATGGGCTTCGACAATGGAGCGGCTGATGGACAATCCCATACCCACCCCATGGGGCTTGGTGGTGTAAAAGGATTCGAAAACTCGCTGCATCGCTACCTCATCCAAGCCGGGACCTGTGTCCCGTACCCGCAGCCGCAAGCTGCTCTCACTGGCAAGCTGCGTGCAAATAATCAAAGTTCGAGCGTCCCGGGAAACGCCATTCATGGCCTCAATGGCATTGCGGATAAGGTTGAGCAGTACCTGCTGAACCTGCACGGCATCCACGTGAACCACCGGCAGGGCAGTGGCGAGATCCAACTGCAGTTGCACGCGGCGCTCGCGGGTGTCCGTTTCGATGAACTGTAGGGTCTCCGTCACCAAAGCGTTGATATCGGTGGGTCGGCGCATGCCGTCGGATTTGCGCACAAACATTCGCAGTCGGCGTACGATTTCTCCGGCGCGGCGCGCCTGAGCCGTGATCTGCTCCAGCGCGCTGAACAGCATTTCTGGAGCATCAGTGTTGGCTTTTAAGGTCCGCCAGCATGCCTGGCTATAATTGGCGATAGCGCCGAGAGGTTGGTTCAGCTCGTGGGCCAGTGTGGTGGTCATCTCACCGAGGGTACTGAGCCGAGCCACATGGGCTAGCTCCGCCTGACGCTGTCTGGCCTGTTCTTCGGCGAGCCGCCGCTCGGTGACGTCGGTGTCCGTGCCCACCAGGCGACACGGCCTGCCTTCGCTATCGCGTAGCGCCGTGCCACGTGCTACAAACCAGCGTATGCTTCCATCTCGGTGCAGCATGCGATGCAGCGCCTCGTACTCCGGCGTAACACCTCGCAAATGCGCTTGAACTTTTTCCATGACCTGCTCCCGGTCATCGGGATGAACATAACGCTCCCAATCCTCGAGACGGTTTGTGATCTCGTGATCGGCATACCCCAGCATGCCTTTCAAGCTTGGATCCAGATGGATTTCATGGGTCTTGAGGTCCAGGTCCCAAATGCCTACCCGCCCAGCGCTGGTGGCCAGCGCATAGCGCTTTTCTCCCTCACGCAGCGCCGCCTCCACCCGCTTGCGCTCGATGATCTCCGCCTGCAGCCGTTCATTGGTCGTTTCCAGCTCCTGCAGCAGGCGGATCGCGCGCACCATGCCCTCGTTGATGTTACGCCCGAGAAAATACAAGGCCACAGTAAACACCAACGCCAACGCCCCCATCGCGAGGTTTAAGGGGTCCAGACGGATGATAAATCCGGCCGCCAAGGGAAGGCCGGCGGGCAGCATAAAGGCAAGGTAGGCCGGCATCATGGCGCCGCTGACAGCGAGTCCCCCAAGCATCATTCCGCCCACCACGAACGCCACGAAAACCTGGTAGGGAAGCGTCAAGTAGAGGGTCGCCAGCAATCCCATTGCTCCCCAGCTCGTACCCGACGCCGCCAAACCGAGGGAAAACAGCAGCCCCCATCGCCGAAACTCGGCCTCGCGGGGGGTTGACCGGCGGTACTTCCACAGCAGCATGACCCGCAACACTGCGACCAACACAACCGCCGCGAGCCAGCTAAAAAGAATCCCCGGCGGCATTGAGTTCCATAGCAGCACGGTCACGATGGCCGCATTGACGAGGTTAACGACGATGCCCGTTGGCCCGTTGCGGTAGAGCAACCGCACCTGCTCGGCAACAGTTCGCTCCCGCATGCCGGGCGACAGTGCTGGCCCTCGAACCGCCTCGTGCGACATCGTTACTCCCCTCCCTCAGAGAGCGTCTCTTGTAAGGATGCTACCGGCTTGACTTCACTTCCACGTCAGCGATGCGCCAGGACCACGCCGAACGAGCACCGCTACACGGCTATCGGCGCCTTAATCGCTGGGTGAAAACGATAGCCCAGTAACTCGAAGTCCTGGTAAGTAAAATCAAAAAGGGAGGTGACCTGCCGGTTAAGCTTCATTATCGGCAGAGGATACGGTGGGCGGGAGAGCTGAATCTCGACCTGTTCAAGATGGTTGAGATAGAGATGGGCGTCACCCAGCGTGTGAATGAATTCTCCCGGCTCGAGGCCAGTCACCTGGGCCACCATCAGGGTCAACAAAGCATAGGAAGCAATGTTGAACGGCACCCCAAGGAATACGTCCGCGCTGCGCTGATACATTTGGGCCGAGAGACGTCCCTCAGCCACATAGAACTGAAACAGCAGATGGCAGGGAGGCAAGGCCATGCGCTCGAGATCGGCCACGTTCCAAGCCGACACAATGAGCCGGCGGGAATCTGGATTACTCTGAATCGCCTCAATCACCTGGCTGAGCTGATCAATGTGATGCCCGTCCGGCGCCGGCCAGGAGCGCCACTGGTAACCATAAATGGGGCCAAGCTCGCCAGCTTCGTCCGCCCACTCGTCCCAGATAGTCACGCCGTGGTCGTGCAAATAGCGAAGGTTGGTATCTCCGCGCAAGAACCACAGCAGCTCGTGAGTGATGGAGCGAAAATGCAGCCGTTTGGTGGTAACTGCCGGGAACCCCTGTCGCAGATCGAAGCGCATCTGATAACCAAAGAGGCTCAACGTGCCGGTACCGGTGCGATCGGACTTGCGCACACCGCGGTCTTTGATGTGGCGCATCAACCCCAGATACTGTTCCATTGCCCTAGGCTTCTGCGGAAAGTTACATCAGGGCGTTTTTCAGGCTCCCCATCAACTCGCTTCCTCCAGCAGAATTCACATATTCCAATATGACGGGCGCAAATTTGCTGACCATGTCTGGAGACATACCCAGCTTTGCAAAGCTACCGCCAAGCTGGCCTAAACCGCCCGCGCTGCTGCCAAGCACCGAGCCCGCCTTATCGAGCATGCTCCCCGTGGCCCCTCCCTGCGGTTCGACTGCGGGCGCCGCCGCCAAGAGACCGTCGAGACCGGGGATTGCCGAGGAGAGTTGCGAGAAGTCCGCCGGGCTCATCTGCTGCTTGGCATAGTCGAAGATAGCCCCTGAGCCACCCGTCGCCTGCTCCTCGGTGACGCCGAGATTGTTGGTCAGCACGTTGACAAGCGCCGCCGCATCCGCAAGCAATTGCTGGAAAAAACCAAAGCCCACAAACAAAACAAACGCTACGAAGCTCTTTGATGGTGTTCTCAGCATTAAAAATCTCCTTTTGCTGCGAAAGATTTCATCATTTCGAATTACCACGCCGGTGCCTGCTTCGGGGAGCGGGCCCCTCGCCCGCGCGTTCGAGCCGCTTACTGCGGGTACCGTGAGCGACCGGGAGCGCGCCGGGCCGGGCAGAGCTAACGGCTGATGGCGCTAGGCTCCCCTTGCGATAGGCTAACCAAAACAGCAGCGCGCCGAATACCAGCATGGGCAGCGTGAGCAGCTGGCCCATGGTAAACCAGCCAAAAGCAAGGTAACCGATATGCGGATCCGGGACGCGCACAAACTCGACCAGAAAACGCGCAGTGCCGTAACCCACCAGGAACAATCCTGAAACCGCCATCGTCGGGCGGGGTTTTCTCGAAAAAATCCAAAGCAACATGAACAACACCAGCCCTTCCAGAAATGCCTGGTAGAGCTGCGAGGGATGGCGTGCGAGACCCTCGGCTTGTGGACTAGGAAAAACGATACCCCAGGGCAAATCGGTGGGCTTGCCCCAAAGCTCGCCGTTGATGAAATTGCCGATGCGGCCCGCCCCCAGCCCCGGGGGTACCAGGGGCGCAACAAAATCAGCCACCTCAAAAAAAGGGCGTTTGTGCCGACGCGCGTACATCCACATGGCGATGATGACGCCGATCAGTCCACCGTGAAACGACATCCCTCCCTGCCAGACCTGGAGGATCGAAAGGGGTTCTCGGAGGACATTGGTGAGGTCATAGAATATGGCGTAGCCCAGCCGACCACCGATCACCGCACCGAGGGCGACATAGACAACAAGATCGTCGAACTCGACAAGACGCCATCGGCGGGCGGGATCCTTAGCGCGGAGCCGGCCGAGCCACCAGCCGAGACCAAAACCCACCAGATACATGAGCCCGTACCAATGGATTTTAATCGGGCCGATTTGGACGGCGACCGGATCAATGCTCGGATAAGTCAACATGGACGGCCATTCTAGCCATTGTGCTTCAGTCGTGAAACCGCTGATCAGGCAGCGCCGTGTACTTGAAAGGCCACTCGTGGCGCACGTTCATTCTACAAAGACGCGTGCAAAAAATACCTTCAGATAGCTACTCTCGGGGAGCGCCGGGTGCACGGGGTGGTCGGGCCCCTGGTGACCTTCCTCCAAAAGCTGCAGCTCCCGGTGATACAGGCGTGCCGCTTGTGCCACAGCATCCTGCAGCTTGTCGCGGCGTAAATGCGTCGAGCAGGAGCTCGTGATGAGGATGCCATCGGGCTCTAGCAGGCGTATTGCCAGGCGATTGAGGCGGCGATAGGCCTGTACGCCAGCATTAATATCTTTACGACGCCGAATAAAAGCCGGCGGATCCAATATTACCGTCCCGAACCGCTCACCCTCGGCATGCAGCCCCCTCAACATCTCAAAGGCGTCACCGCGCGTCGAGGAGACCGTTTGCTCAACGCCGTTGAGGCGCGCATTGCGCCGCACCTGGCGAAGCGCCGGCTCGGAGGTGTCTACGCAGAGGACCTCCCGCGCACCGCCAAGCGCTGCCTGAATTCCCCACGCACCGCCGTAACTGAATGCATCCAGCACCCGGCGACCGCGGGCGTAATCGAGCGAACGGGCGCGATTGGGGCGCTGGTCGAAGTACCAACCGGTCTTCTGACCTTCGAGCAACGATACTTCGAAGCGGGCACCGTGCTCCTCGAGCACCGTCCACTCGGGCACCGTGCCCACCGGCGTTTCCACGTACAAATCCAGCCCCTCTAGGGCACGGCTTGCTACATCATTGCGCAACACGATGGTCTTCGGCGCCAGCACCGCATCGAGCGCCGCGAGCACGTCTTCCCGCACTCGCTCCATGCCGGCGGTGAAGATTTGCACCACCAACAGCTCAGCGTAGCGATCCACCACCAAGCCAGGAAGCCCGTCGCTCTCACCGAAGGCCAAACGATAGAAGGGCTGGACGAAAAGCTGTTCCCGCAGTGCCAGCGCCCTCTCCAAGCGCCGCTGAAGCAGAGGGCGGTCCAGCGCCTCTCCGGGCGTACGGCTCACTATACGAGCGAGGATGAGGGAATGGGGATTGATGTACGCCGTCCCAATGAAAGCGCCACCGTCACTTCGAATCGCCACCATCTGCCCCGCTTCGAAGGCCGAGAGCGCACTTCGCTCAACCTCCACTTCATTGCTGAACACCCACGGATGACCCGCACCCACGCGCGCCTGCTCACGTTTCTTGAGGTAAAGGGAAGGGAGATCCATGGCCACTGATCATACTCCTAAAATTCGGGATTCGTTTTTTTTGTGAGCAGTTGCGTTATAATTTCCTAGTAAATTAGTCGGAAAAGAGGAGAAGGCCATGTCCCGGATACAGCGCCAAAATGCCCTAGGAGGGGAAACCAGTCCCTATCTTTTACAGCACGCCGATAATCCAGTGGACTGGTATCCCTGGGGTACCAAGGCGCTAGCACGGGCCCGCGAAGAGGATAAGCCCATCCTTCTTTCCATTGGCTACTCGGCTTGCCATTGGTGCCATGTGATGGCCCATGAGTCCTTCGAGGACGAAGCGACGGCCGAGCTCATGAACAATTACTTCATCAACATCAAGGTGGATCGCGAGGAACGACCGGATCTCGATAAAATCTATCAGATCGCTCACCAGCTCCTGACCGGGCGCCCCGGCGGTTGGCCCCTGACCATGTTCCTGACTCCCGATGACCACCGTCCTTTCTTTGGGGGCACGTATTTTCCCAAGCAACCTCGCTTTGGCATGCCCCCCTTTCGCGAGGTGTTGACCAAGGTCGCCCTATTTTTGCGAGAGCACCGCATCGACATCGACCGGCAAAACGCCTCTCTGGTACAAGCTTTGGAGCGCCTCAGCCCGTCTTCTGGTACCCGCCAGGCCGAGCTCACCGCAGCGCCGCTCGATGCCGCCCGCCGGGAGCTCCAGAAGAGCTTTGACGAGCAACAGGGTGGATTCAGCGGCGCGCCAAAGTTTCCCTATCCGACCAATTTGGAACGGCTGCTACGCCACTACGGGGCGACCACGGCCGCCGGGCAGCCCGACGAAGCGGCGCTGGCGATGGCGGCATTTACACTGCGCAAAATGACCCTGGGTGGCATCTATGATCAAGTGGGCGGCGGCTTCTGTCGGTACTCGGTCGACCAATACTGGATGATTCCTCACTTCGAAAAAATGCTCTACGACAACGGTCCCTTGCTGACGCTGTGTGCCGAAGCCTGGCAAATTACCCATGACGCGCTGTTCAAGCGCGCTGCCCTAGAAACCGGCCAGTGGGTGCTAGATGAAATGCAAAGTCCCGAGGGAGGCTACTATTCCACGCTTGATGCGGACTCGGAGGGCGAAGAAGGTAAGTACTACCTTTGGACCCCGGACGAAGTGCGCGCGCTACTCACCGATGACGAGTATCAGGTAGTGGCAATGCGCTTTGGCCTCGACCGCCCGCCCAACTTCGAGGAGACCGCTTGGCACCTGCACGTGTTTCAGGATGACCCCACGCTCAGCCAGCGGCTCGGACTTGACCAAGCCACCATCGGCCGGCGGCTCGCTTCGGCTCGAGAGAAGCTTTACCGGGCGCGCGAGACACGGATACGGCCGGGGCGGGACGAGAAGGTACTCACCGCTTGGAACGCTTTGATGATCAAGGGCATGGCCACCGCCGGGCGCATCCTTAACGAGTCGCGCTTCATTGACTCGGCCACCGAAGCACTCGATTTCTTGCGCGATACCCTCTGGATTGAAGGGCGGCTGCGCGCGACCTACAAGGACGGCCGGGCGCGCCTTAACGCCTACCTCGATGATTACGCTTTTTTGATCGATGCTGTCCTCACCCTGCTCCAGGCACGCTGGCGCCAAGGAGAAATGGAGTTCGCCATGGCACTCGCCGAGGTGCTGCTGGCGCGGTTCCAGGATGAGGAGAACGGCGGTTTCTACTTTACCGCCAACGACCACGAGACGCTCATCCACCGGCCAAAGCCCTTCATGGACGATGCCATTCCCGCCGGCAACGGCATCGCCGCCTCTGTGCTCGGGCGACTCGGCCATTTGCTCGGAGAGGTGCGCTATTTGGAAGCCGCCGAGCGCACCCTGCGGGCGGGCTGGAATGCCGTGAGTGAGTATCCCCATGCCCACAC
>JBAPTW010000360.1:0-2629 GCA_049282355.1 Gammaproteobacteria bacterium
ACAAGCCCGATTGGAATTGAATGCAATTCATCGGCATGACACGATCCTCCAGCGTGGATTGACCACCAGTGTGCACCTTATCACGGCAGAAAGCTTGGTCTGGCTGAAGAATCTTGCTAATCAGGTCTCCCGAAGTGAGAGGTGCAGGAATTCAGCGAGGGCCGGTGTGGGATCAAGACGGTAAATGGCAAGCAGTGTCCGCAGCTGCGGGACGGCCGGGAATTTTCTAGCATCGCCGAAGCCGCCTCTGAGCGTATCAGCTCGCTCCAGCGTATTCTCGAGGAAACGCTGACGGTATTCGGCGACGATTGCTGCGCTCACAGGAGGAGGCCACGCCGCGGAGGATTGACGGGTTGCCAGCCGATGGAATGCGGCCTCCGCGGTGCGTTTCAGAGACGCCTTTTCGCTCGTCCAGCGTTCGCGCAGCTGTTCCAGAAGGGTGTTAAAGTCCTCAGGAGGAAGGTAGGTCGTCCCGAAGAGAGGATATCCTTCCGGAGTAATGAAGACGTTCAATGGCCAGCCGGCATAGCCTCTTGTTCTTTTCACAAACGTCATCAAATATTGATCGAGCGCCGGTTCGAGCTCGCGATCGATTTTTACCGCGACGAAGTTGGTGTTTAGAAATGTCGCAATAGATTCGTTCCGATAGCTCTCCCGGTGCATGACATGACACCAATGGCAAGCATAATAGCCGATGGAGACAAACAGGAGCTTGTCCGTGCGCCGGGCCACGGCCGAGGCATCCCATAGCCTCCACTGCACGGGATCTGCGCCGTGCATGGCAAGGTAGGCAGAAGGGTGGTTCTTGAGCCGGTTGTCGCCTGGGCTCGCTAAGCTGTGGCCGGTAGTAAGCCACAACACCGAGGCAACGACAAATGCGCAGAGCTTATCAAAGTCGACACTTGGCCGTTCTACGGGTATTCGTCGGGAAACAGAGTGTGGCACGCCACAATGGTAACCGCGGCGCGCGCAGAACAGAAATAATGCTCTAGAAGCTGCTCTTTCTTACCAGCTGGTCCGTCGTTGCAGACAGACGGTCTATCAGTGTCGCTACGAAAACTTGGTAGAATCGGTGCTGACAAGGGGAGGAGGCGCGCTCCAGAAGGGCAACATTGACCCGCATCGCCGAAACCTGGGTATGAGCACTGACGCTGGCACTGCGTTTGCCATGACCTAGTGCTCCCATCTCGCCAAAACAGTCTCCAGCGGTGAGCGTCGCAATATTGATGTCATCTCTTCGCACCACGACATCCCCGCAGACAATGATAAAGAAATCCGTGGCTGTTTCTCCCTCCACCAGGATGCTTGCTCCCGAGGCGAATTCATGCCAGCTGCTGGCATGGATCACCTCCCATATCTCGGAGGTCAAAAATCCGGCAAAGAACCGAAGCGCCTTTACTCGCTGGAATTCAATCTGTTCGGTGGCGTTAGGGCGTGCTTGGTGGGAAGTATCGGACACGAGGCTGAGATCGCCCGCCAAGTCCATTGCGGTCCGGTAGCGGTTTTTTCGGCTTTTTCGAAGTGCTCGGTGCAGAATTCGTTCTATTAAAGGTGAGACATCACTCCTTAGTTCCCTGACCGACTGAGGGTGCTCGTGAACGATACGCTGCACGATGGCTGGAAGACTATCGCCAGTGAAGGGATGTCTGCCGGTGAGCAGCTCATACATGACTACTCCGAGGGAGAAGATATCGGTTTGGTTGGTGATCATCTCCTCGCGCACTTGTTCTGGCGACATATACAGTGGAGAGCCGACATAACCCAAGAACTGGGTGTTGGTCACATCGAGCCGGGTAGCGATGGCAACGCCAAAATCGCCGATCTTGATGTCCCGAGATTTGGTCAACAAAATATTCCTGGGCTTGATGTCGCGGTGTACGACCCCATTTCGGTGCGCATAGTCGAGGGCGACAGCGCAGCTATGGATAGCTCTGATCGCCGCCTTAATGGGTAATAGGTTGTCGGGCTTACAGTGAGCTTGCAGCGTATGTCCCCCGGGGATGTACTCCATTACCAGGTAACAGATGTCGTCGATGATGCCGGCGTCGTAAACGGAAACAATGTTCGGGTGTTCCAGCACCCGCGCAACCTTCGCCTCGTTGAAGAAGAGCTTCCGGTAGCGCTCGCCGTCCTCGGCATGATGAAGAAATTCCGGGTGTGCCACCTTGATGGCTACATCTCGATTGGTAAAGGGATCGTGGCCGAGATAGACGCTACCCATGTTTCCACGACCGATCTGCTCTAGGACGACGTATTTCCCAAGTGTCTGCTTTTCTAAGCCTTCCATGGTGTTCTGCAGACGTCCGAGAGGCGGTTGGATGGTATGCTTATTGTTTTGGGCGGGTCGCCTGATGTTGGGCTGTGGGACCAACAGACAAAATGAATTGAACGCTGGTTGGAGTTAGTGGACACCTTTATTTGACCGGGCAAGAAAGGGCATGGTCCAGCGATGGCGATGGTGAAAAAACCAGGCTCAAGATTTTTTCCCTGGCGGCGTTCTAAGAAGCTGTCCCAACAATGTCACAAGTGCCGCCGCGCCACGCCGCTATGACAAGCGCAGTCGCTTTTGAAACAATTTATGCTAAGGTTGCCGACGATAGCCGCATCAGACACAAGAGAGGGCCCCATA
>JBAPTW010000361.1:0-1767 GCA_049282355.1 Gammaproteobacteria bacterium
AAGCTTGAGGCCAGACTGGAACGCGACTCACTTTTGCCCAAATGGGACATCCTCATTCGGCCAGCACGATAGGGATCCTCTTCCTTGGAAATCACCTTATGTGGAGTTCCTACCAGCGAGTGAAGGTCTGTTTGAAATTGTTGGTACCGGTTACAACAACCTCGCCATGCCGCTGATCCGTTACCGTACAGTAGATTTTGTCGAGCTGGACGAAGGGAACAACTGTTCATGTGGCCGCGCGTTTCCCGTCGTGAAGCGCATCCACGGGCGAACCGACGATTATATCAAATTGCCCGATGGCCGGCGTATTAGCCGATTAGGGCATGTCTTTAAAGGAGTGGATGGTATTCTGGAGGCCCAGATCGTACAGGACAGTTTAAGCGAAGTGGTTATTCGAGTCGTACCTGGTTTAGGGTATGGTGCGCTAACAGAACAGCGGCTTAAGCAGAACGCTAAAGAGCGCCTGGGCGATCAAATACACATTATAATCGAACCGGTGCAGGCGCTAGGCCGTACTCGAAACGGTAAGCTTCGTACCGTGGTGTGTAACATATGATTCTGAGAACGGCGAGTAGGGACTGCCTGACTCAGACGGTTGGGACCAATTCGCGTGCTACAGGAAAGCCTAGCTGCCGGCCGTCATGGAAATTTGTCCCAGACCCTTGCCTGAGTCGCTAGAGCTCCGTCCGGTGACACCTCTGCTCTGTTCTAAGTGACCGCCTTAACATAGCCTGCTTGGCAACAATCAACGCAAGCCGTAGACTGCCCCCGATTTCGACGTCGTTGTGCACTTGCTGAAGCGCACAACTAACATCACCGCCTCAAAGTAGGTCGCTCGGCCCTCCCCAGCAGTGTCTTTGTTTACGACATTAATGTCCCCCTTGGGGTCATTCCCTTACACATAACTTTATCTGCGAGTTGATGCGGAACGATAACAGCCATGTAAATTGGACAGCACGGCGTGTGTCTGGTGTGATGTCTTCCAACACGAGAAGGTGTGAGGGAGGAGAGCGTGATGATCAAGCCAGCAGTGAAAGAGAGAGCGAATGTTGAGCAACCAAGCTGGGCGGCGAAAGAGATGGCCGGGGAAAACTTGGGCAACCAACGTTTGAACCGTCGTGCCGCGCGCCTGCTGGAGAGGCTCGGGGCAAAGCCGACGGTGAGTATTCCGGCGGCCTGCCAGGCTTAAGCGGAGACCCAGGCGGCGTATCGCTTTTTCGCCCAAGACCGGGTGACGGTGCAGGAAATCTTGGCGCCGCACATCGAATGCACGCTCGAGCGGGCACGGCCACACCTGGTGGTGCTGGCTATCCAAGATACCAGCGAGCTCGATGACACCGGCAAATCGGCTATCGTGGGCCTTGGCCCCTTGACTTACGCCAGCCAGCACGGCTTGCATATTCATCCGACGCTTATGGTCACGCCCGAGCGGGTGCCGCTGGGTGTCTTTGACGCCTGGAACTGGGCTCGCGACCCAGAAGACTTCGGTACCGACCAGCGTCAACGTTCGATTGAAGAGAAGGAAAGGATCCGCTGGTTGGAAGGCTATCGACGGGTGTGCGAAGCGCAAGCCGAACTCCCCGAGACGAGGCTGGTCTATGTGGCCGACCGGGAAAGCGATATCTACGAGCTGTTTGCGCAAGCCGAGACGTGTGCCCGGCCCCGCGCCGAGCTGCTCATCCGCGCCAACCAAGATCGCTGCCTTACTGATGGGCAAAAACTCTGGGAAGCAGCCGCCGCTGCCCCGGTGCTGGGCGAGATCATCTT
>JBAPTW010000362.1:0-9046 GCA_049282355.1 Gammaproteobacteria bacterium
TCGGAGAGCACCATGGCCGTTGCCCCCCAAACCTTGCTATTCTCGACCTGAAAATAGGGTACGCGATAGACCTGTCCCTGGTAGACCCACGTCTCGGCGCGCACCCGCGCAGGTTCGCCCAGCGCCCTCAGGGAAACCTCCAGAACGCGGGCCACTTCGCCCTCCTGGGGGTGGATAGATGGCCGCTCGTCAGCAATGGCGACCACGGGATGAAGAATAAATCGGCTTATCGGAATGTGCAGGGCGCTTAGCATGCCGAGGACCTCGACCTGCTCCGGGTCGATGCCGATCTCCTCCTGTCCCTCGCGCAGCGCGGCGTCGATGAATTTTTCGCCCGCTCGCACACCGCCACCCGGTAGGCTGACTTGGCCTTGATGGGTGGGAAGGTGGTTGGTCCTTACCGTGAGCAAGGTGTGCACCTCGCCGGCTTTTGGATAAAGGAGCAGCAGGGCAGCCGCGTCGCGGCAGTATTTCGGTAGGCTATCGGGTTGCCAACCGGTGCGCGGGTGAGGCGCCATACACAGGTGCCCTGCGGCCTTGGGCAGCGGCCCGGCCAGCGCTCGGCGCAAGAATGTCTGCAGCGATGACAGGCGAGAGAGATCGGGTGCGGTGTATTCAGCGGTCATTGTTCCATTATCGCTCAAGGCGCCCTCAACGAATATCAAACTGCAGTTGCGCCGCCCCCTGCAGCCATTGGAAAATGCCCTGATGAGCAGTTTGAGTTGGGTAGACAGGCTTCTTCTCTGGATCTGCGGCGGCTGGTTTTTCCTGACCGTTTGCGTTGGCTACGTGGCCACGGCCAACTTCAGTCAACTGCAGCCGGAGCGGTTGCGTGAAGCAGAAACGGTTCTGGGGCATAGGGGCGACGCGAATGCCAAAGCGAGAACCCTTCGCTATGTCGCGAGTGAGCTCAACCGCCATTTTTTCTCCGTCTATGGTTGGGCCAACCTCACGTTGGCAGCGGTGGCGCTGGTGCTGGTCGGCACCTCGGGACGCAAGACACGGTGGCGCACCCTTGCGCTCATCACCTGTTTTGGCATTGCCGCGATTGGCGCCCTTTACCTGACGCCGACCCTTGTCGACCTCGGTCGGCAGATCGACTTTGTCCCCCGGGAGCCGGTGTCTGAGCCGGTGAGACAGTTTTATGTTTTCCACCGCCTGAACGAAGGACTCGAGCTGCTGAAGCTGATATTGCTGACGGGCGTCACGGTAAGCCTTATTCGTTCCCCGTAGCGCCGCCGATCAGGCCTTGATGTTGGCCCGGCGAAAGTCGACGGATTGGCCGGTAGGGTATTTTTTGTTGCCACAACTCACAGAGGACAGAGAGGAGCGCGACGCCGGAGATGGAGAGATACGTGGAAGAGCACCAACTCTTGGCGGGGGATGCGCATTTGCGCGTCGCGAAGCAGATAGCGGCGGATCGCTTGCGCCTCACCTTCAGCTTGGAGAGCGATGAGGAGTGTCGGTTGCACTGGGGTTTGGAGCGCCGCGGTGCGAGCTGGCATCAACCTCCCCCATCTTGCTGGCCTGCGCAAACCGAGCCGTTCAACAACCAGGCGGTGCAAACCCTGTTCGTGCCGGCCTCTCAGGGCGGGCGCCGCCTCGAGCTCGAGCTTGACCTGCGTGAAGGTTGGCGGGGGGTGCCGTTTGTTCTTTATTTCCCGGCGGCGGGACGTTGGGTAAAAAATGGCCGGTGCGATTTTCACGTGGCGTTGCCAGTGCCACCCGGGCAGCCCTTGGCCGAGGCCATCTTGGCAGCCGCCAGCGACGGCAGCCACTGGCGTCGCGAGCGCTTCGATCTCGGCAACGGTGATTTCCTGTGGGCGGCGGTTGCCGAGAAGTCGGGAACGGCTGTGCAGGTGCTGCTCGCTTGTGACGCCGAGGGGCCATTGTCGTTGCACTGGGGATTGGCCGAGCGCTTTCCCGGAGAGTGGCGGTTGCCCCTCGTGGCGGCGCGCCCCGCCGGATCGATCCTGTTCGACAACAAGGCCGTGCACACTCCCTTCGGCGAGCGCGACGGGGTGCGCTGGCTAGAATTAACGCTTCAAGAGCCGCGGGAAAATGTGCCTTTACGGGGACTGGACTTTGTGCTCTATCAACCGCAGACGCAGCGCTGGCTGAAGGCCGGCGGCCAGGACATGCACCTGGCGCTGGTGGAGATGCACGATGAGGGGTTGGCTATCCAGTCATCCGATCAGCACCGCCTCGTTGAGACCATCACTGGCGCGGAGATGGGAAAGAGCTCCTGGACCTTGATGCACCGCTTTAATCTTGCCCATGACCTGCTGGATGGCGCGGCGCAGGATGAGGAAGCCTTGGCGCTCATTTTCGCCTGGTTGCGCTACTCCTCCATCCGCCAGCTCGACTGGCAGCGGCGCTACAACACCAAGCCGCGCGAGCTCGCTCACGCCCAGAATCGGCTGACATTTCGCCTAACGGAGATGTATCGCCGGTCTTCCCAGGGCCGAGTGTGGCTTCGCCTGCTGCTCACCACGCTCGGGCGGGGGGGCAGTCGTGGTCAACAGGTGCGCGACGACATCCTCAACATCATGCACCGCCATAAGCTGAAGCATGGCGGTGAGCGTTTCATGGAGGAGTGGCACCAGAAACTGCACAACAATACCACCCCCGACGATATCGTCATCTGCGAGGCTTATCTAGCGTTCTTGGAAAGCGATGGCGCACTGGATCGCTTCTATGGGGTGCTGGCCGCGCAGGGTGTGAGCCGGGAGCGGTTGCAGAGCTTTGATCGCCCCATCAAGACGGATCCGCTCTTTTTTGCCGATAAAAAGGGCGGTCTCATCGAAGATTTCCGCAATTTCCTGCGGGTGCTCAAATCGGTTCACGCCAGCACCGACCTGGAGACGGCGGTGACCGCCGCCCGTGGCGTGCTCGACGAGCCGCTGCAGGCAAAGCTCACGGGACTGATTGGTGAGATCCCGGCGTCGTTTCCCGATTGGGTGCGTCCGAGAGATCGTTACCCGCCGGGCAAGACGGACCGTGCCTCACGCAAGGAGGATAAAGCGACATCAGCGGCGCTTCCACGTCCGCGCGCGTCGCTGGATCGGGCGCAACAGATCGTCGCGGCGCGCCATGATCTTTCCCTACGGCTCGCTCAACAGACCGATGCCAGTGTGCTCCGGGAGCTGCTCTACTTGGATCTGGCGCTGGAAGATACGCTGCGAGTGACCGTCGAGGGTCAAGAGGTCGCACACCTGAGGGATGAGGATTTACTTCGCTTGACCCAACTTGCGCTGACGAGCTTTTGCCTCTCCATACCCCATGAGGAGCTAGAACTCTCATTGAGGCACCTCGCTGAGTTAGCCGAGCGACCGCGAGACGGCCACGATTGGGCGCTACGCGTCAAGGCCATCACGGATCGAGCCGCACGATTACTCGGCGATTGGACTGAGATGCTTTACGCTCGGCTACAACCGAAGGCTGAACTGTTGGGGCGGCGTTTTGCCGCAGATGAATGGACTATCCCGCTGTTTGCCGAGGAAGTCATACGCGGCGGGCCGGCCTTTACCCTCTCGGTGCTATTGCGGCGCCTGGATCGGGTGTTGCGGGCTCGCGCCGGCGTGGGTGGATGGCAGGTCATCAGTGCCGCCGCGGCGATGGGGCGCGTGCGTAAGGCTGCTAGCCTGATGTCGGTACAGGGAGAGCGGTTCCCGGAAGCAACGCTGCTGGTGACTTCGCGGGTCAGCGGCGAAGAAGAAATTCCCGAGGGTGTGCGAGCGATCCTCACCACAGATACCCCGGATCTCGTTTCCCATGTGGCGGTTCGCTCCAGAAATGCGCGGCTGCTGTTTGCCACGTGCTTTGACGACAGCGTGTATGCCGCCCTCGAGGCCGAGGAGGGGCATCATCTTTCGCTACGGGTGACCGCTGCTGGGGATGTGGCTTACGAGCAAAGCGCTGCCGGTACAACGACCGGTGACGCGGCATCGGTTCCACAGGCGCTGCGGTTGCGGCGCCGACAGTTTTCGCAGTGGGCAATCACCCATGAGGACTTCAATGAGCTCAAGGTCGGCGCGAAGTCGAACAACCTCAATGCCCTGCGTGGCAAGCTGCCGGAGTGGGTCCGTTTTCCGGCATCCATGGCGCTGCCGTTCGGGGTATTCGAGGCGGTGCTGGTGGCGGCCGAAAACCGCAACCGGCGGGACGAGATTGAGCAGCTGTTGGCTGAGGCGCCGCGCGATGCCTGTCAGCTGCTCCCTCGAGTGCGGGCGGCTATTGAGGGACTGATCGCTCCCGAGGCGTTGCAGGCTGCCGTTGTCGCCGCCTGGGAGCGCTCGAAGCTGCCGCGCGTGGCATGGGACGTCACCTGGGGTGCGCTGACGCGAGTATGGGCTTCCAAATGGACCGATCGAGCCTACTATTCGCGCGTGGCAAGAGACATCCCCCACGACGATCTCATGATGGCTGTCTTGATCCAGCAAGTGGTCGAGGCAGACTATGCGTTCGTTCTGCACACCGTGAACCCGATGACGGGCAATCGGCATGAGCTCTACGCCGAAGTGGTGCTCGGGCTCGGTGAGACCTTGGTGGGTAACTATCCTGGCCGAGCCCTGAGCCTCATTGTTCGTAAGGACGATTTGAGCTTTGAAGTACAGGCCTATCCCAGCAAGAGCGTCGGCCTCTATGGGCTTGGCGTGATTTTTCGCTCCGATTCTAACGGGGAGGATCTGCAGGATTTTGCCGGAGCCGGACTCTACGACAGTCTTCTCGCCGAGCCGCCGCGCAAACGACTCCTCGACTACGTGGCCGAGCCGCTGCTGCATGACCGGGCGTTCGGCGAGGCGCTTTTCTCTAAGATCGCGACCATCGGGATCGCCACGGAACAGCTTTGCGGCTTACCCCAGGATATCGAGGGCGCCGTGCAAGGTGGCCAGTGCTACGTGGTGCAGACGCGACCGCAGGTCGGGTTGTAAGCCAGGGGTGTCACCAGTCGATCGTTATCGCTGGACAGCGTGGCAAGCCGTTCTGTCGCCCACGAAACCCGCTGCGCACTGCAGGTGCTGGAGAGTTCCTCTATGAGGGTTATCGGCTTGACTGCCTTCGTCTTGGTGGGCGTGGTTGGATTGCTCTGCCTCTATAGCTGGTATGGTAGCCGGCGCGTTGAGGAAAATTACCCTCCGTTGGGGCAGTTTCTGAAAGTAGACGGCCTACGGCTGCACTTTGTCGAGGCGGGTCGTGGCCCTGCGCTCGTTTTCATCCACGGTGCCAGCAGTACCCTCAGAGATTTCGTGGCGAGCATCTTCCCGCTGTTGGCGAAGCGCCATCGGGTTATCGTCTTTGATCGACCGGGTTATGGGTACAGCGAACGGCCTACAGGTGGCTGGCCCGATCCCGCACACCAGGGGGCACTGATTGGGCGCGCCTTGAAGATGCTCGGCGTCGAGAAGCCGGTATTGGTGGGTCACTCCTGGAGCGGCTCATTGGTGCTGGCTTACCTTTTGGATAATCCGCAGCAGGTGGCCGGCGGTGTTCTCCTTGGTGGTGCCAGTCACCCGTGGGTGGGCGGGGTTGCCTGGGTGCGACGCGTGGCAGGAATTCCCTTGCTCGGGGATCTGTTTGCGCAGACCTTCGTTTATCCGGTAGGCCAGCTTCTGTTGAACCGCGCGGTGGCTGAGGTTTTCTCTCCCGAGCCCGTTCCGCCTCGGTATGTGGAGCGCACCGGGATCGCGCTCGCTTTGCGACCCCGTTCCTTTTTGGCAGACGCTGAGGATGTTCGTGAGCTCAGTGAATACCTTCGCCAACAAAGTCAACGTTACGCGGCGATCGATCGCCCCTTGCTTTTGATTACGGGCGATGCCGATCACGTGGTACCTCCCTCTAATCACGCCGAGCGGCTCATCAGACAAGTACCCCACGCCGAGTTGGTATCTCTAGAGAAGGCGGGCCATGCTTTGCACCACACCCGTGCCGAGGGGGTAGCCGCCCTCATCGGCGATTTTGCCGAGCGGGTGCAGGGGATGCGCCGGACGCAAGACATGCTTGCAGACGCTCTGACAAGGGAAGAATAGCTCGGCATGCTGCGGCTATACCGTGCTCGACGGACTGGACCCGCGTCAGCTTTCCGACATAATGTGCGAGCCCCTGTGGCCGCCAAGGCGCACCGATCAAGCTCATTGTCGGCAAGTGAATTTGCGCTTACGGACGGTTTGCGGTTGGTGTTGCTGGCAGCCGACGGGGAGGGCATTTGCGTCTCCGGTCAGAGCTCGCCGCCCTGGAGGCGCGCGCGCAAGAAATGCAGCTCCGCTTGAGCCATGATACCCTTCAACCCCAAGAAGCAGGCCGTGTTGAAGTCCGCCGGGCCGTAACAGCCATCTTCGTCGATGACCCGAGTCGAGATCAGGCATAACGTGCTGGTTCTCATGGCTCAGCAGGGGTTGTTCCAAGTTGTCACTGCCCTATCGGTGTGTCTCTGGCCTGTATTTACCAAGGCTTCACAGGCTATTGTTTCCTCTGAAGGCTGCCACTGGCCTACTTGGCTATGAGAGGGCTCATGATTTTGCCCAGAAGTCATCGACTGCTGTTGTGTGTTGCTTTTTCTTGGGTCGGAATACTTTCGCCGTTGACAATCGTGCTCGCGACAGCAGTCAACACCGAAGCGCCAAGGAGTGAAGCTGCTAGCACAAGGGATGAGCAAAAAGACCGCGGGCACGGCTGGCGCGATGTTATTCTTGGTGAGCCAAGCCAAAACAAGTTATATGTTGGCATGTGGTCCGACCATTTTCTGAAGGGTAATGAGGAATACGAAACCGAGAATAACCTGATTGGCATCAGCTATGGCGGTTATTTCTTCGGCACCTTCATCAATTCCTATGACGACCGAACCTGGTCGGGAGGCGTGCAACGAGACTTTTACAGAAATAGATGGCGTCGGCTGAAACTGGATTCGGGTTACCGTGCGGGCCTCCTGTATGGTTATGACACCATCACTATTCCTGACACGAAGTTAGGACCGCTGTTCCAGGTGTACGCCGATGTCAGCTACCGGCAGTTTGGTCTGCAGTTCTCCTGGGCATTAGAAGTCGTGACCGCTGGATTCTTTGTTCGCTTACCCTGAGAAACCGCACCAAAAATTGCTGCGCTTGTGGTAGCGGCGTTAGGTGATGCGCCGTTACCACAGGCGCAGCGATCAGGTTTCCCAAGGTATCCACCACGATAGGACGCGTCTGTCCCCCATTTTCGCTATTTTCGAGGCGTTGCGATGAAGAAAGGTCTGTACGTGATCTGGTTCGCCGGTTTCGCGTTGCTGCTGGTCCTCATTGTCCAGCAAGGGTTTTTGCAGGTTGTCAGGGCCGTGGCTGTGGCAGGCTGGGGAATTGGCGTGGTGACAGCCTATCACCTGGTGCCGATGGTGGTGGGTGCCTGGGCCTGGCAGTTCCTGTTACCCCGGTGCCATCGCTTACCGTTGTTGGACCTGTTGTGGATGCGTTGGCTGGCGGAGTCGGTCAATACCCTGTTGCCTGTGGCCCAGGTCGGCGGCGAGTTTCTAAAGGCGCGATTGCTGATGCTGCGGCGGGTGCCTGGTCCGATCGCTGGCGCAAGCGCTGTCGTGGACTTGACCACCACCGTTATGGCCCAGGTGATCTTTGTCGCTGGCGGCGTGTTGCTTCTGACCCAGCGAGGTAACGCCGAGCAAGCCATGGGGGAGTTCGTGGTCGGTGTTGCTGTGTTCGGCGGGCTGATCCTCGGATTTTATCTGGCGCAGCGTGCGGGAATGTTTTTTCGCCTCGCGCGGGTTCTCGAGCGATTGGCAGGAAACCGTGACTGGTTTTCGCTAAGCGCCAATGCCGCAGGGCTGGATCGGGCGGTTGGCGATCTGTACCGACGCCAGCGAGCCTTTTGGCTTGCCTGCCTGCTGCACTTGGCGGGATGGGCTCTGGGTGCTGGCGAAGTGTGGTTGGCACTTTACTTCCTAGGGAATCCCGTGAGCTTAGCTGACGCCTTTATCCTGGAGAGCCTGATCATGGCGGTGCGTGCGGCGGCATTCACGGTTCCTGGTGCATTGGGGGTGCAGGAGGGTGGCCTCATGGTCATCGCGCCGTTGGTCGGCTTGCAGCCGGAGACGGGGCTCGTCTTGTCTTTGGTCAAGCGGGTGCGCGAGCTCCTGCTTGGAATCCCCGGTTTGCTGACCTGGCATCTGGTCGAAACCCGTAATGCCTGGCGGCGTGGCGTTTCCTCGGCTTCGCAACCGTAGGGTAGATCCTTGAGAACAAATAAACTTTCGAGATGACGGCAATATCGGGCTCCTCAACACGAGGCGCATCGCGTTAATCTGAGGGAGCGTGACGAGCGCGCGCCAGCATATCGCCATTTAGCGACAAAATCTCGTTTTTTTGCGTGACAGGTGCGCCATCGAAGTAAAATTAATGTGATGTCATTTGATATTCGAGGTGATCGCTAGAAACGGTCTAGACGAGTTAAGCTCGGTGGCGAGCAGCAGCGGTGATGCGCCAGTTTTTCTGTTGCGGCTTGCCATCGCCGCGCTGGGTTAGAGGGCCGAAGGGAGGCAGGATATCGCTGTGCACCAGAACCGCTTTGCGCGGTTTTGGTGTGGCAGCGACCTCAAGGCGAGGTTGACGGCACAGGCTGTTTTTCAGCTTCCTTGATCGCTTGGGCAATCTCGGCGCTCAGCTGGGTCAAGGCACGGCTTTGCGCTTCCACAAAGGCGCCGACATCGCTACCGTTGACGGGTTCCTGGATGCGGGACACCTTGCTGACCACTACCTGCTTGCCATCGCCGCTCAGCAGGGTCCAGCGTGCGCCCAACACCACCTCCCGTTCCGTGCCGAGCGTGCCATCGAAACGTAGCACGTCGATCGGCACTTGATAGTCGAGGGGGCGCTGCTGGCGCATCGGCAGGGCATAAATGCGGTTACTGTCGAGCTCGATCCCCAAGTTGACCAACAGCACCCGGGTCAACCCGGCTTTCACCGGCTCCGCCCACTGGCTCTGTTCCGAAAGGCGGAGCCTAGTGCCGGTCTCGCGGCTGATGATCTGGTTCCGATCGAGATAGGAGGCGGTCTCCACG
>JBAPTW010000363.1:0-1696 GCA_049282355.1 Gammaproteobacteria bacterium
GAGCCAGACTGGGCAGGGGCATTGCCGCAGCAGTTTCATTCCGGTGCTGCCTAGTTCTACAGCGCTAAGTATTGGGCCATCGACATTTCGTGATTCGATCGGGCTGAATCCCGAGTTTCTTGTAGCGGTCGATGCGTGTTTGGGTGTGGGATGCTCGGGCTGCGGCGTTGCGTGCTTGGTGATACTCGATCCGCTTGGCGACGCGCGACAACATCTCCGCCCGCACTTCAGCGGGCAAGTACCAGCTGGTGACGATGGCGTCTGTCGCGTCGCGGACCTGCTGGATTGTCCACTCCGGATTTTTCCCCCCGCTCCTGCTGGCACACCTGCGAGAGAAAGAGGTAGCTGATCGACGTGATGATCAGATGGCGCTTCAAGCCCAGGTAACGACGGCCCTCGAAACAGTCCAACCCAACCTCTTGTTTCTGATCCTCAAAGCAACGTTCGACGCGCCAGCGTTGAAAGGCAACCAGCAACAACACGGACATCGAAGTCCCTTCACTGGCGTTGCTGACGAAGAACTTCAACTCGCCGTCGAGAACGTTGCGAGCCACCACCAGCCACAGCGGCATCCCTGGCAGGCCATCGCTGCCCTTGAGCGTCACGCGCAGCCGTTTGGCTTCCCAGATGATCGGGCCTTTTTGACTCTCTTTGATGCGGTACTTCTTCCACGGCTTGGCCTTCATCGCTTCGCTGTGCCAGAACACCGTCTCGACACTCCGCGGCAAGCTTTCGCCGCTCTTCACCCGGGGCGTCTTGCGGCCACTTCCACGGCCACCTTTGCGGTAGCCGCGCGTGGTGACTTCCGGCGCCCGTTCCCACACCGAAAACGTGCGCGGCACCTCCAGCACAAACTGCTGTCGGCGCTCAGCGAGTCCCTCCAAGAACCCCGGCTTGCTGCCGTAGCCTTCATCCCCGGTGATCCACGAAAAAGCCAACCCCTCCGCAGCACTGCGATCGTAGAGTTCCAAAGCGATCTGCCACTTCGGCCGGTAAACCACGTCGTCGGGGATGCCTGCTTCGCGACAACGCGCGCGATCCTCGCTCCAACTTTCAGGCAGGAACAATTCACCATCAACCAGGCAGTGGAAATCGTGGTTCGCTTGGCTGCTGGAGGCCGACAAATGAACCGTGACCATGCAATTCTCTTGCTTGCCAACCTTGCCGCACCATTGCCGTTGCACGCCAGGCGTCTTGTTCCCTTTCTTGACGTCGCTGGTTTCGTCGATGATCCCTACGCTGTGGGGGCCGAGGTGTTCGTCCCGCACGATCTGCATCAACCGCCGTCGCAAGCCGTCTTCATCCCAGCGATGTTGAGCCAGAAACTCCTGCAGCGTTCGCACCGGCGTGCCAGCCTGCAGAGCAATCGGCTCGACGCTCTTGGCGTCCAGGTCGGAAAGCTGACCCCGCACATACGTCGTCAGGTGAGCGCGGGTATCGCATCGCCCAAAGCAGTCATCGAACCGAGCCAGGTAAGCTTCCAAGCGACTTTCAAGTCGGTGCAGATCTTGGACGTCCATGTCCAGGCCCTCGCGGTGCGCGTGTGGTGAAACTGTAAAACCGCAGTTTCACCGGACCTCCGCGTCCGCTACAAGTCCAGTTAGCGCTGTAGTACTAGCGGAATTGGATGTGTCGAGACTTTTGCTTTCCGGCCAAGACTCTGCAGAGGTACCACCGTGGCTGCGGCATCAGGCCC
>JBAPTW010000364.1:0-11022 GCA_049282355.1 Gammaproteobacteria bacterium
CATCATTCCACGTTCCGCCACATCGGCGCCAAGCTCAGGTGGCGTTTGCTCAAGCGCCGTCTTTACAGCGCAGACAATTCCGGCTAGCGGCTCCTGCAAAGCTTCCAGGATTTCGTTACTATTGAGCGTAAATGCCTGAGGTACTCCCTCGGATAAATTTCGCCCACGAACTTCGATTTGCAGAACCTCGTTACTGGGATAGGCTGAGCCAATCTCATGCTTGATACGTTCTGCGGTGGCCTCACCGATGAGGATCCCATAGTTGCGCCGCACATAGTTGATGATCGCCTCGTCCAGCCGATCCCCTCCAATACGCACCGATTCAGCATAGACGATGCCGTTTAAGGAAAGCACCGCCACCTCCGTGGTACCTCCGCCGATGTCAACGACTAAGGAACCACTCGCCTCGCTTACTGGCATGCCCGCGCCAATAGCCGCCGCAATTGGCTCCTCAATGAGATAGACTTCACGAGCTCCGGCTCCGGCCGCGGATTCCCGAATTGCTCGGCGCTCCACTTGGGTTGATCCACAGGGTACGCAGACGAGCACTCTCGGGTTTGGTCGAAAAAAGCGATTACCGTGGGAGCGATGAATAAAATATTGGAGCATTTTTTCGGTGACAGTAAAATTCGCAATAACGCCGTCCTTGAGGGGACGAACTGCGACAATATCGCCAGGCGTTCGGCCGAGCATGCGTTTGGCTTCATTTCCCACCGCCGCGATACTCTTGCCTTTGTTTGTTCTGCCATTTTCCTGTCGAATGGCAACTACGGAAGGCTCGTTGAGGACGATCCCTTGACCGCGCTCATATATCAGAGTGTTTGCAGTGCCTAGATCGATGGAGAGATCGCTGGAAAAAATTCCGCGTAATCGGTTGAACATGCCCCCCGGCTCCTCTATAGGTATTCTTAGAGGGTGTTTTAACCCCGGCGAGCGCAGGGAGACGCTGGCGCACGGTGGCGAGGAACCGCAGTGTACATAGCAACACAGGAGGATCCCGAACCACCAGCGCACCACGGCGCTGTAACAAGCGCGGCAGGTTTAAAAACGTCCTCTTAAGGAGAGTCGACTCTTGAAAGGTGGATACGGGCGTACTCTTGAAGTACGTCGCATCTTTACTATCGTCTGCGAAAGCAATTGCTTTAGGCGGTGAGGAAGACAAGGGCACATGGTGGCAAGCAACCAGAGCAAGTTTTAAAACATCCTCTAAGGGATGCAAAAGTGGCCTGGAGTGTGCGACTAAACGAATGAAGATTGAGCTGTTGCTCCTGTCGCAGCGTAGCTAGCTATGCTGATCGTTGCAGTGTCCGTGGATCGCTAACAAAAATATCCTCGGTAGGAGGGTATAGGAGGAATCAACATGAAAGAGGTTCGGAGCAAAGTAAAAAAAGATGAGCGAGAGGAGATCGAATTTGATCTACCCATTGATAAGGTTGCCTATGCGCTAGAAATATCTACAAAAGAGCTCTTAGATGCCATCAAGGAAAATAAAATACACTATCGAAGAATCACTAATCAAGATGGCAGTGTAGTCATCCAAGTGGAAGCTTACGCGAGACACTGCACTGTGACTGTAGAAGCTAAGCAGTAGGGCAGCAAGTTTTATACATCATGATTTCCCCAGGCTAGATGCTGTTCATGTGGAAATGATATTTTTCGACTCGCGAGGCGTTACTGCATTTATTGGTTGCATAACGCCTCGCAGCTTATACAACCTTCCCTATATAATCAAAGAGGATATCGGCGTGCTTTTTCCCCGCCATCTCCATTTTAATTCAAGGCTTTTTTGGTTTTAGCTTTCTCAATGCTTCGGCCATGAGGTTGTCTCCAACTCTAGGCTTGCTGCGCCACAGTCATTCATCACGCTAGTACTCTACTTCGCCCTCCCACTTAAGGGTTAAGTCTTCCGGTGTTTCCATCCCTGAATATCGTCCGCCTCCCTTGATGCCTGAAAACTTTCCCGTACCGCCAATAAGTTGCCAATTTCCTTCGATGTTTACCTTGTGAAGTTTTTCTTGGCCTTTCAAAAGCTCATGAATTCCATTGTATCGTATGTAAGTCTTGTCCCCATTCTTGTGGTGCTGAATTCGATAGCCCCTATGCGTGCCTCTATCCCTTACGGAATCTGTTTGCTCATAGACTGTTGCGGTGACATTATCGAAGTCTGGATCACTACTTTTAGTTTCATGAATCATGACTTGTTGGACAAGAAAATGATGCGGTGTGTCATCGGGATGGCTAATTGTTTGTGAAAGTGTGCGTACATACTTATCCTTTCCCGAAATGAGCTTTTTTTCAGCTGCTTGGACTGAAAGCGCCGAGAGTAGACCTATCGCAAAAAGAATGTACACTCTCCAGTTGTGTCTCAGTTGCTGTTCCACCGTTATCTCCTTCGACGGTTTGTGCTGCGTGGACGATCAGTGAGTATTGAGGCACCTCGCGAATGTCCGAGTTCCCTACCTGATATAAGCTGCCCCCCTTGGAAGCAATTTCAGAAGCTGTTTTAAAACCTGCTGCGCTTGCCTGAGCGGCAGCGCGCGGCGGCTCAGAATCCTCGTGTACTCCCTTGTACGCTCCGCTTTACTCGCCCCATCCCGGGGGCTCGCCCTTGCAGGGCCGGCTTGCAGCCGTTCAAAATCGTTCCTGACGATTTTGTCTCGCCACCGTGCGCCTGCGTCTCCCGGCGCTCGCGACATTTTTAAAACAGCTTCTTAGGATCTTCCCTTATTCTCACCCCAACTACATTTATGGCATGTTGAAATTAGGGCGGTGGCGAGACTGCCGCGGTGGGAAACAGCACGTGGGAGAAGTAATCAAATGATAGAATCTACTCGTTATACACATCTGGATGAGGCGAAGGATCAGGATTCCATAACCGATCCATCTTTGCCTGGGGCCGCGCCCTCATTAACAAACGCAGGTGGAGAGCATCCTCATGCGCCATCTCCACCGCTGCAATCGCCATTGCCTACCGGTATGTTCTCTATTAATGTTCGTAATGATTCGCAGGGACGCGTCGTGATTATGGGCAGGCCCACGCGCAAGCACGCTAACGCACTTCTGAACATCCCCATTTGTCAGGAGACGCGCCGCCGACTCGACGAACAGTTCGTGGGGTCACTGTCGATGGCTACAAGCGCCTTGATCGAGTGGGCCCTCGATGAGCTAAAGCGCCAAGCAGTGGCTCTCGAAGTTAGACCGCAAAGGTAGAAAAATTGCTCAAGGAGAAAAAAAGCAATGCTGAAAACACCAAAGAAAGGGAAGCGAGTACGGTGCACGGCAATCGATGGCCCGGTGCCGCGGGGGACGAGAGGTACTATCGTGGAATATGCAAGAAAAAACATCTACTGTGATGCCTTTCGAGAAATGGTCTTTGTGCTGTGGGATAGTCGGAAAAAAGCCGGGATCTCGAAAAGGCAGCTAGAAGAAATTATCGAGTGAGTGCTCCCATGGGGAGAGGCCTATGATGTCCCGCTCGCTGTGTTGCCTCTTGCCTCGAGCGACGCATGGTTGCTGGACACATTCCGACGGTGCATTTCGGGCACTCAAGAAGCGCATGTATGTCTCCTGCCGGATCACGGCCGGTACCCATGGCCACCACTGGACGGACAGCGGGTGTGTGTGCTGCCTTGGCTGCTCTAGGGCAGGCAAGGCCTCGCTCAGTTAGTCGCGGCAGTGCAAGATATAAAGGTTAATCATACGTTCTTTCCACAATTCTGCGCCCCTGCTCTGCCTCGTGCTCATCTTTATTGTCGACTAAAAGGATCCAGTGGCCCGCCTCTACTGCCTGCCTGGCAATTGTCGCAAAGTCTTCTTCACTGACCTTGAGAGATTCTCCAGTATGATCAGTGTATTTTAGTAGGTTATCTTTGCTTTTGGCCGCTAAGGATCGGAACACCGGAGTGGCCAGAAACAAACTAATCATTCTGCTCCTCACGGTGCGGGTGTCTGCCACACCAGCGCCTGCGGATCCACCAGCCAAAATGACGTCGCTCGTTATCAATCTCTCGAGCATTTCCTCGATATCGAGCACATCAGGCGCCGCTGTGGCTGGCATGCCTCCCTGCGGTGTTGGAGCAGGACCAACCAAGTAGATCTGCTTCGCAGAAAAACCTTCTTGTTGGAGTGAATCGATCGATGTGCGCGCTGCTTGTTCCGTCGGATAAATGGCGCTTACCCTGGTGATGACGGGTTGCATTTTGGCCTCCTAATGGTATCGGCTACGTTGTGAGCATCGAGTTCTTTGATCTAATCTAGCCAATTTATTAGTATGTAGTGTTTGCGCGCTTGGCTGTAGTGGGATTATCCCTATACTGCACTCAATGCAGATCAAGCTCTGCTTGATGCCCACTAGGAAATCCACCATACCACTGATCGAGAGTCGGTTAGAAGCTGCTTTGATCGTTAAGGCGTTTGTAAGAGCGACGGCTCGCTGCCGTGCGTCTTACGACTCCGGACCTCGCGACATTTTTAGGACAACTTCTAAAGCTTCTCAATCGATCCGTACATCGCAATTCACCATCATTCCACTGGTTACCTTTCCGGTAGCGTGAATGTATCCATGACAATTAACCAGCATCTTTATCTTGAGCTCGGTAACTTCGTCCACTGCAATTTGCGCATTCACCATTTGATCGATCGCCAATGAACCCTTGATGGTTCCTACCCGCAACGTGCCGTTTATATAGTTGTTGACCCGAATTGCTGTCCCCTCGGGTATGTGAATGATGATCTTATTCGGTGTCTGGATGTTCTCACCGTGAGGCGCGGCATTTGAGTCGCTGTCTGATGTGGCACTTGCCGTTTCGCGGCGAATTGTCGCCGAAACTGAATTTGTGGAGCCATGGGCTGTTACGGAGGCGTTTACGTATGCGCTACCTCCCTGTCCGGAGGTACTTGTTGTCGTAAAACCGCTGCCTTGAGTGACGCTCAGAGTTTCGCCTAATTTAACGACCTTTACTTGCCCGCCCTCCATCGTGACTGTTGTTCGATCGCCGGGGAAAACCTCCAGCGGAATTGTGATGGGACCGATGCTAAGAATTCGAATACCCTCAAAAGCTTGATTTGACATACCCTAGCCTCTCTTTGCAGCTGCTAGCCGTGACGCGGTAGAGATGATCGCGCGTTCCATGGTCGCTATCAAGGTCACTATGTTCATGCGGGTATGTCCTAATAGTGTGCCCCTTAAAAGTTCACGAAGATTGATGCGCGCAGTAAGCGACGACTAAGAGAGCTGGTGATTGATTCTCAATGGCCAACAATGCGATGAAGTGTAAGCGGTGAAGCAGGAGAGAATGTCATGATTGGCCGCCTGACGGAGGAGCGGTTTAGTGCTGAGGATGTCCATATTCTTATCAATAAGCAACTGATTGACGATGGATTCTCTTTAACGTTTCATGTAACTAGCGACCGCGACTGCCGTTTGCACTGGGGTTTGAGCGCGAGCAGGGCAGGTGTGTGGCATCGCCCACCAAAAGAATGGTGGCCGCCGAAAAGCGAGCCCTTTGATGAGCAGGCGGTACAAACGCCCTTTACGCGGACTGGCCATCATGAACAGATGGCCAAAATTCGATTGCAAAATATCCCTTCTCGGACCGTGCTACCTTTTGTGCTTTTCTTCCCTGACGATAATCGTTGGCTCAAAGATGGCCGAGATAATTTTCGGGTTTTCCTTCCTTCTACCGATGACGCGCAACCTCCCGAGCAGGCGCTTACAGATAAGACGAAGGACGGCAAGTGGTTGAGACAATGTTTCGACTTGGGTGAGGGCGAGACCCTCGCGGCCGCTGTCGGTGAAGAGGACGCGACCCTTCGAGTATGTCTCATAACGGATGCTCCAGGGCCGTTGGTGCTGCACTGGGGGTTGGCAGAGCGGTTTCGGCAGGAATGGATGCTGCCGTCGCGGGCGGCTTGGCCGGACGGCACGACCCAATTTAATGAAAAGGCTGTGCGTAGCCCCTTAGTGGAGCAGGATGGGTTGTGTTGGCTAGAGATCTGCTTACCTAAAGCCACTGAGCAACTGCTGCCGCGCGGTCTAAATTGTCTGCTTTACAATCCTGCTGAAGATCGCTGGATCAAGGCAAACGGAAGCGATGTCTATTTCCCCTTAGGCCAGCAAACCGACCGAGTCGATGCATTCGCGTCCCCTGCAGCGCGTGACCTGGCTGATGAAATTATTGGTGCCGAGACGGGCAAGCAGTCTTGGACGCTCATGCATCGTTTTAATTTGTGCCATCGCCTGCTGGAAGGCGTGGAAAATGATCTCGAGTCATTAGCGCTACTTTTCGTCTGGCTGCGTTATTCGGCTATCCGTCAGTTGGATTGGCAGCGGCGCTACAACACCCAACCGCGCGAGCTCGCGCATGCGCAGGCACGATTGACCGTGCGGCTCGCTGATATTTATCGCAGCTTCCCGAAAAGCCGTTTTTGGGTACGCTCGATGCTCGCTACCCTCGGCCGCGGTGGAGACGGTCAGCGGGTGCGTGATGAAATTTTGCATATTATGCATCGCCACCACATTGCGGAATCACACGGCACATTCTTGGAGCAGTGGCACCAAAAGCTGCACAACAACACCACGCCCGACGACGTGGTCATTTGTGAGGCTTACCTTACTTTTCTGCACAGTGGCGGAGACGTTGCGCTGTTTTACCAAAAACTTGAAACAAGCGGTGTTTCTCGGGAGCGTCTGCGTAATTTTGAGCGTCCTATCGAGACCGATCCACAGTTCTATGCTGAGAAAAAAGATGGATTATCTCACGACTTCGAGCAATTTCTCAGGGTCTTAAAGTCTGTCCATTCTGGGACGGATATGAATAACGCCATCAGTGCGGCCAGAGGAGTCCTGGACGGACCTGTGAACCAGCAGCTCGATGGATTGTTGGCTTTCTGGCATGGAGGGGCTCCTATCCTGGAACAGGCGCGTGCCACCACCGAGCTGCGAGAGGCGTTGTATGAGCGGATTGCCTCCGGTGGTGATGAGCGTGTTGTCCGTGAGCTGGTTTACCTGGATCTTGCACTAGAGCAGGCTTTGCGAGTGTCGATTGAGCAGCAGGTATTGAGCACCCTCGATGACGATACGTCGTTCTCACTCACGCATTGGCTATTGCGCAATTTTAGCTTGTCAGTCAATTCGAAGGAACTCCAGTATTGCCGCAGACACCTCGAGAAGGTGTTTGCCATGCAACGCCTGGGAAAGGATTGGGCGCTGCAGGCGAGAGCGGTTAGCGAGCGACTCAGCGCCACGTTAGCGCAATGGAGCGAAGACCTCTATCGGTGTTTTCAACCGAAAGCTGAATTCCTCGGACAGGCGATTGGTGTCGAGGCTTGGACGATTCCGCTTTTTAGTGAAGAAGTCATTAGAGGTAGCCTTGGTTTCGCGCTTGATCAAGCATTGAAAGAGATGAGTACCGCGTTGCGAAAGCGTGCTGGTCTTGGCAGCTGGGAGATCATTTGTCCGGTGCCTGCTGTCGAGGGGCGTGTACAGTTCGTCCCGAGCTTGCTCGACGTTCAAGGACAGAATTTTTCAGAGGACAAGATCCTCATTGCTGACGCCGTCAAGGGGGAGGAAGAGATCCCCGAGAAGGCGCGCGCCATTATCACTTCCGATATGCCCGATCGCATGTCCCATGTGGCCATCCGTGCGCGTGAAGCCCGCATCTTGTTTGCAAGCTGTTTCAGTGCCGAAGTTTACCAGCAGCTCAAGGGGCTGCACGATCGCCAGATACAGGTGAGAACCACCCTAGCCGGTGAGATTGAGTGGCAAGAGACGACGGAGATCGCCGAGACCAACCAATCAAAGCCTGCGCGGCAGCGAGCTGCCGCGCAAGTCGTGCGCCACCGGGAATTTACTTCATGGGTTGTCTCTTCTGTAGGTTTTACTAATGCCAACGTCGGCGGGAAGTCGTCGCGTTTGCAGATATTGCGTAGCCGCTTGCCCGGCTGGATTCACACTCCCCCTTCCATGGCGCTGCCCTTTGGGGTTTTTGAGGCGGTGCTGCAAGCATTGGAAAACGAAAGGGTGGCGGTGGAATTGGCGGGCGCTGAGAAACGCCTGGTAAAGGAGAGGCAGCCGGTTCTCGAAGCTGTGCGGGCGACAATTCTAAAGCTTTCGGCGCCGCAAGCACTCCGCGATGCGTTGTCATGCGCGTGGCAATCTCATCAGCTACCGGCCGTCTCCTGGGAGGAGATTTGGTCGGCAGCGAAGCGAGTATGGGCGTCAAAGTGGAATGATCGAGCTTATTATTCCAGGGTAGCTCTCGGTATTGCGCATGAAGATCTGGCGATGGCCGTGCTGATTCAGCAAGTCGTAGACGCCGATTACGCCTTTGTGGCTCACACCGTGAACCCGCTCACCGGCAACGATAAAGAGCTCTTCGCTGAGGTTGTCCTGGGTATGGGTGAAACGCTCGTCAGTAATTCACCTGGTCGTGCGCTGGCTTTTACTTACCATAAACCCGATGGCCAAATAAATCTGCTGTCTTACCCAAGCAAGCGCGAAGCCCGCGATGGAAGCGGCGTGATTTTCCGCTCCGACTCCAATGGCGAAGACTTAGAAGCATTTTCAGGCGCGGGTTTGTATGATAGCTTCCTGGCGCAAACTCCTCGGTCTCGTGTCCTGGACTATACCGATGAGCCCCTGGTTTTTGACAAAGACTTTCGCAGTTACCTGTTAGGCGAGATAGGGCGCCTTGCCATTGCCGTGGAGAACGCCATGGAGACGCCACAGGATATTGAGGGCGCTGTTCAGGGAGATGAATTTTATGTTGTGCAAACCCGCCCTCAGCTTGGGCTTTGATACTGGAACTGATCTGATATGACGAGTGGAGTTAATCGTGGAGGCTACATTTACCAAGGGAGAAAAGCCATGAGGCGTTTTCAGCTTAAGACACGCTCATTGTATGTACTCGTGCCGATGGCATTCGTCGTTGCTCTGGTGGGCTGTGGAGCCACCGAGGAGGTGAAGGAATCTTCCACAACAGCATTGTCTGCAGCACGATCCGCCGTCGAGGAAGCCGACGAGGCGCAAGCGGCAACCTATGCACCGTCTCCTTGGGCACAGGCCCGCGAGAAGCTTAGCGCGGCCGAGGAAGCGCTGCGCGCGGAGAAGTACCAACGAGCCAAAGTATTGGCTGAGGAGGCTCAAGTGGATGCCGAGCTCGCGGAGGCGCAGGCGCGAGCTGCCGTGGCGGAAGAAAGTGTCGACGATCTTCAGAGCAGCCTGGAGGCACTGCGCCACGAGGCGCGGCGCACCGGTGGGGCACCGGCCAAGTAAGGATTAGCGCAGCGGGACATGCAGAAGGAGATATGAAACATGAATTGCCTAAGAACTCACAACCCCTCTTGTAGGACAGGAATTTGCTTAGCCATGGCGAGTGCGCTTCTCGCCAGCTGCGCAGGTCCACAAACGAATCCGTCGCTAGAGCAGGCGCGCACCGCCGTCAACAACGCACAAACGAATCCGCAAATTGCTAAGTATGCACCCAAACCGCTTGAAAAAGCGGAACAAACACTGAACCGGGCAGAGACCGCTTGGGAAGAAGACCGCGACACCGAGTACGTGAGTCATTTGGCTTACGTGACCCAACAGCAGGTCGCTACCGCTCAGGCGAGGGCCGATGAACGGATGGCCATTCAAAAGCGACAGCAACTCAGCGAAGAGCGCGACGTGCTGATGGCCAAGGCAGGAAAATGGGAGGCCCAGGCGGCACAGCAGCAGGCTGAAGAACGCGTGCAGGAGCTGGAACAGGAATTAGCGGACTTGCGTACCAAGCGTACTTCGCGCGGAATCGTGGTGACGCTCGACAGTGTCCTCTTCGAGTTCAATAAGGCGACGCTAAAACCTGGTGCTCAGAGGGAGATTTCGCGTTTGGCCTCGGTATTGACAGACCATCCAGATCGCAACCTCATCGTCGAAGGTCATACCGACAGCGTTGGCAGCGACAACTACAATCAAAGGTTATCGCAGCAGCGCGCACAGTCGGTGAAAGACGCACTGATTAGGCAGGGCGTCAATCCAAATCGCATTACAGCAACAGGTTACGGCGAGGCCTATCCTGTGGCTTCCAACAATACGGCGGCCGGGCGGCAACAAAATCGGCGCGTGGAGGTTATCGTGCTGAATGCCGGCGAGAAAGCTTCTGCTCATATGAGGGATAACGCCGGTATGTAAAAAGCCAGTTTCTGGAGAAAACGGCTGGGCTTGCCAGCACGGCGTTGTGCGCCGGGGCAAGATTTTCATCCACTCCCATCGACGCTCCGGGGTATCTGCCCCCTTTTTTGGCGTGGCCTTGCCACGCCCAGCCGCTGAGGGTTGCAAGCGGCCCTCGGGCCGTTTTTTTCTACGGCGGCAAAATTAGCCGGAGAAGCCGTTGTTCAAGATCATCGACGTAGGCATCAGGGTGACGGCGAAAGCGTCGCTGAAGAATGCGACTGAGACGGCGTTGTTGAAGGAGCTTACGTTGCTCACGCCAAGCCTGGATGTCGCGAGGGATCAGTTGCTCAGGCGTCGGTGGCGCCAAAAGGGTCAGCACGCAGGTGATGAGGTGCACTGACCCACGCAGCACCAGGGACGAAGAGGCCTTCTTGCGGCCGCTGATCCGCCGTTCGTGGTGGCGAACCGAGCCGAAGAGCTGTTCGAGGTCGTTGTTGGTGCGAGGCAGGCCTTCGACTTCATAACAGTAGAACAGGCCGGGCAAGTAGCTATCGCTGACCTTAAGGAAATGTTCGAGTGCGCCCTTGAGCGAACCCGCTTGCTCGGTACGCTGGCGTAGGTGCTGGAGAAAATCCGTATAGTGCTGCTTGAGCGTCGCGGCCTTCTGGCAGGTCGTGTTCTTCAACAGCTCGGCCGCTTCCCACACCTGTTCGAAGGCGAAACGGATTTCCGGCCACAGCGGAGCAGTTTTCTCCAAGCCCTTGTTCACTATCCTTCTAACTGACTCCAAGGGCCTGGGAAGCCCCCCTTTTTCGCCGCCCCCTCCAGACTGCGTTCGATGATCGTCAGTCGCTCATGCAGCTTCAGTC
>JBAPTW010000365.1:0-1608 GCA_049282355.1 Gammaproteobacteria bacterium
GAAGCTTCGCACCAAGGGGCCCGCCCACCGAGCGGCCACGGAAACTGCGCCGGCGGGTAGCCGCGCTCGGTCAGCCATGCCCTGAGGAGCCCCTCCTCGATGTTGCTGTTGGCCTCGCGGTCAATCCAATCACCAAAATAGCGGTAGCCCAGCTTGTCGCGGAACAGCGCGATAACCCGGTTCTGGGTGTACCGTTCAATTTGCCCAACCCTGGATGATGGCATGGCGTGGGTTCCCAATCGTTATCGGAACAGATTCAAATAAGCATCGAACACATACATCTTGCCGCGCTTTCCTCCGGTGATTTCTTTCAGTATTCCGAACTGCTCCAGATTGGCGGTCAACTTGTACGCCGATGCCGGCGATACGCCCGCCACCTCGCCCACCCTGACTGCATTGACCACCGGACGTTGGTAAAGGTAATTCATCACCTTCTGAGCATTGGCCGTGCGGCTACCGAGCGCTTGCAACTGCGATTCCACCTGCTTCTGCAGCTTGAGGATATTGTCGAAGGTCGCGGTGCTGCTTCTTGCCGTTTCAATTACCCCTACCAGAAAAAACCTGAACCATTGCAGTAGATCGTTCTTCTCCCGCACCCGCATCAGGTTGTCGTAATAAAGCTGGCGGTTGCGCTCGAAAAAATCCGACAGGTAAAGCACCGGCTGCTTCAATATCCCGCGGCTCACCAGATACAAGGTAATCAGCAAACGCCCCACACGGCCATTTCCGTCCAGGAAGGGGTGGATAGTCTCGAACTGGTAATGCACCAGCGCGATCTTCAACAGTTCAGGAAAATGCTGCCGGTCGTTATGCACGAACTGCTCGATGTCGCCGATTAAGTCTCTGATCGAGGTGTGCACTGGAGGCACAAACACCGCATCGTCGATGGTCGCCCCGCCAACCCAGTTCTGGCTACGCCGGAACTCCCCTGGATGCTTGTGCTTGCCGCGCACCCCCCGCATCAACGTCTTGTGGGCCTCACGAATCAGCCGTGCGGAAAAAGGCAGGGTGCGCAACGTGTCCACCGCCTCATTCATCGCCGCGACATAGTTCTGTACCTCTTCCCAGTCGTCACGCCGCTCTAGCGCAACATCCTCCCTCTCCAGCAGTGCCTCCTCCATGTTCGTCTGCGTTCCCTCGATCCTGCTCGACTGGGTCGCTTCCTTCAGCACATGCATGCGGATAAAGAGATCAATGTTCGGGATGTACTCGGAATACATATCCAGCCTGCCGAGCTCCCGATCCGCCTGGCCGAGCAAGTGGAGCAAGGCCATATCGTCCACCACCCAGGCACGGTTGATGGGATTGGGCTGAAAGCTTTTGTAGTGTGCCTGCTGGACAAAGCGGCCAGCCTGGAAATGCCTCAACGACCCCCCCTGCTCCACTGAAATTGAAATAAGCCCAGATGTTATTTTAGATTTTATGCAAAAAATAAAATAACACAAAGGGCTCTTTCAGTTCTGCACAACGGGCTTGTACTTATACCCACCGCAGGGCCATGATGGCTTCTTATCGCTTCGATGGCTGCAGTTTGCGGTTCTTCTCGGGAAAGGGGTCGTGCTGCTCCGGGATCAGAATGCCGTTGGACCATGGGTATGATACCCGGCT
>JBAPTW010000366.1:0-26076 GCA_049282355.1 Gammaproteobacteria bacterium
CTTAAGCAAGGAGCTGAACCTCGCTTACAGCCCGGTGTCGGCGGACGGGTTGCTCACCACAACGCAGCGGATCACCATTAACCCGCAGCCCGCCGGGCATTACACGATTTCTTCTGACCTTCTGGATAACCCGTCACTTCAAACTGTGGGAGGGATGGGATCGGTACGAGGTCAAGCATAACGGCAATGGCACGATTACTGTCGGACCCGCGCTTGACATAGCGACAGCATTAGATGGCTTCGCTTCACAAGGTGTATCAGTGGTCGGTGACTTGGTTGAAGGTTATTACGATAGGACAATGGACAACCTGCGAGTGCCGGGCCTATCTGCCCCGCTTCCTCCCTACGGAACAACTGCGTGGAATACTACATTTTATAATTACGGGTATAAGGCGGCCAGTAAATACCAGAGCAAAATTGATACCTGGAGCGGTAACAATGAAATCGACAATTTTACTCCCGACACTCCTCGGGCTGCGGAATTGCATGTTCAAGCCGCATATAGGATAGCCGCTGGAATGAAAGCCGCGAATCCCAGTGCCCGGTATTTCAGTTC
Organism: Gammaproteobacteria bacterium; assembly: GCA_049282355.1. Lineage (GTDB taxonomy): Bacteria > Pseudomonadota > Gammaproteobacteria > HK1 > HK1 > JAGTVB01. The sequence continues at coordinate 557 of JBAPTW010000366.1, forward strand.
CTCCTTGGTGAGCATGTTCAAGTCAAAAAAGTTTTTCAGCGCGGGATTCCTGAGCATTCCAGACGTGGTTGACGTGCACTCTCACCCATGGAAAGCGCCAGAGCCAAATGAAGAATCTCTGACGCCCTACTCTCGGAATGAAGGTCGCACCATGTTAATCAAGGAGGGTTATACCGGCCCAATAGTCTACGGAGAAACGTCGTCTCCCCGTGCACATAATGCGCGTGGGGCCCAGGGCCATGCGGAAGACCTCATCAAGCAGATTGCTTGGGCAATCAACCACCGCGAGATCCCTATTGCCCCCATCGAGGGTATTTCTTACCTTGTAGCTTACGGTGGACCAGATTATTGGAGCTACAACATGGGATTTAATAATCAGTACGGCGATCCACTGCCTATTGTGAACGCGGTCAACGTGGCCAATCACCTCCTCGATGGCCGTAAGCGAATGCCCGCCTTGACCAATTTAGTCGCTGGCGTGAGTCATATTCGAGTCACCAATGCGGACTTGGTCTACCCTCAGACCGTTGTGATATGGTCGACTAACTCGACCAAGAACGTGACTTTCCATGTGAAAGGAAGCGCTGTAAAGCTAGTCAATACCATGGGGAGAGTGAAGAAATATCGGGCACCGAATGGAACAATAACATTGCAGGTCGACACCACCCCGCAATTCTTGCAAGAAAGTTTCACAGATTAAAAAGCATGGTCGGTCCCCTATTTTCCCCCATGCGGTAGCAACAACGTCCCTCCGAAAGAGATATCTCTTTATTCAGCAATCCCTCATTCAGTCCAACCTGACCTCACCACGGCTTCATCAAACAAACCATAATGATACGCTCCTTCAATCACGCCGCTCGTATAATATCCATTCAAACTCATGAAATTTCCTTTTGCAAAATACACCTTAAGATCAGCATTTTTATCCATCGCCATCCTTACATTCTGCACCAATTGCTCATCCGCATTTCTCACAAGAACTCCACAAAAACCCGCTGTCAATGGAAAAATGTCGTTCCCGCTATCCCCGCAGAAAACAACGTTTTCCTTTTTTGACTCAAACTCCTCAGACACATACTCCAAGGCAGTCTGCTTGGTCGCACTTGCCGGCAGAAAATCAAGAAGCCCCTTACCATCTTGAGAATCATAACTATATACAATTACTTCATCAAACTTTCCCTTGATTAGCTCATCAACTCTTTCCAATATCTCGTTTTTCCTATCATGCTCAACATAATAACTCTGCTTGAACTGATTTAAATGTTCGCTCTCCTGCTCCTGCATACCATCAACTCCAGCCACAGCACGCTTGATTCCGGTACCATCCCATCTCGGACTCATTCTCTTAACCTGAGCAACCCATCCATCATCAAATTTCCACTCACCCTGTTCGTATTTTCTTATCGAAGTGCCCACATCACCAATAAGAACATGTGGGTATCTGACTCCATATTCCTGTATCGCATCTTCGGTCAGCTTCAGGTTTCGGCCGGTGACATAAACGACCAAAACATCATATTTTTCTGTCAGCTCGTTAAACAAGCTGATGGCTCCGCTATCACTTTCCCAGCTGCCATTCGGCAGCAGCGTTCTATCTAAATCAGTAGCTAATATTTTCATCGTAGTCCACCACCATGTTTGCTTCGGTCGCTTCGTCTAGCGATACGACAGTAAACTTTCATTTCCGGCATCATCTCTATGTACAACGCTAAAGCTATGATCGTGCAAATCAGTTTTTAATGTTGCTGTGACCCCTTGATTTTTCCATGTTAAGTGTAAAAGGCGCCTATCCGTATCAGCAACCTCCAATTTGCCATCAAAGGCAGGCGAGGTATTCCGCAACTTCATAAGCTGCAATTGGTCTTGTACAACCGCCCGTTTGAGTCCTTGCTCAATATCACTGATTGTAAGACTTGTTCGATTTATTTCTTTATGCCCTCCAGTACCGCCTTTGTCCGCCGCTGCATAATCGTTTTTACCCGCAAACAGATCGAGATACCACACTTGCGGGATACCCGGCATAAACATTTGAAGCGCCCGCGCTAGACGGAGCTTTTGCTCATCTTCGCCCAAGGCGCTAAAAAACGTCGCATTCACTTGATAATAAGATATTTTTTTACCATCCGGACCATATAGGTTTTTTACCCTGCCGCCCCTGTCTAGAATCTGTTCTATGACCGCATCGATCTGTTTATCTGTTAATAACCCTTCTTTTGAGAAGCCAATAATATCTATCCCCTTCAAGTCAAGCACAGGGATGCCATCATGACACCCAAGCATGTTAACCGTTTTAATATTTTTTTCAGTTAGCTCGCCGATCCAGCGCAGAAGATGCTCGTTTGTGCCGCGATCCAGCGCATCAATGACTAAACCCGGAAAGAAAAAGTCGTAAATAGGAAATCCTTTATCTGCCACTTCATTATGCAGCCCAAAGCCAAATTCGGAATGTATTTCAGGCAAAAGAATCAAGTCGTATTTTTCCGCTATTCGTTTCAGTCGTTCCAGATACTCCCATGTGCCAGGTTTGTTGAAGAAATTGACCATGCCGGGTTGCTTATGCAGATAAGCGAACGCATCCAGCCTGACTAACTTCGCACCGTATTCGTGCAGCTTCTTCAACGTCTCATCGTAAAAGTTCCAGACGTCTTCCGATTGAGCATTTAGGTCCATTTGTCCCAGATAGGTGCGTTTCCGCTCGACAGCGGAAATGACATCTTGCGTATGATCAGAGAAGTTGCCTAACTCTATTTCGGTAAGCTTCTTGTTCGCTTTGATTGTGTCATTCACGATCGCTACAATTTCCTCTGCTTGATCGTGTGCAGGACCTTCGATACCTGATAAATCCTGAGGAACAAGCTGCTGATAATTCACCTCCTGATAAAAGGTATTCCAGTAAGGCCTATCGGTTCCATCCGGAAAACGTACTTTCAATATTGGAAGGCCAGGTTTTCTCATAAAAAGCATTTGCAGATATTCTTCTTTCGGTATCACATAACCGTCATCGCCCATCTCTCCGTGCAAATGCCAAAACTCATTCCAATCGATAAAGAAATTTTTGTATTTTGATTTGTCTCCATATTTCAACAGATCCTGAAACTGTGGAGAGGCTACAGAAAGGTGGTTTACAACGAGATCGAACCCCAACATAATATTGAGCTTATCGAGCTCCTCCAAATCCTTCTGGGAAACAAATTCATTATTAAGATTGTAATCGATGATAGAAAAGCCGCGATCCAAATCACTATTGAAAAATGTAGGAAGGATATAGAGCAAAGAGAAAACACCTTCAAATTCCGGCCTTTTAAGCATGGCTATGGTATCAGCCAAGCGCCCGCCGAGGCTATCAGGGTAAGCATTCAACATAACCCCTTTCGGTAGTTTTATTTTCATCGAAGTGTCATTATTATTATTCATAGTAACCCCACTATTTCTCGTAAGCTCTTCTCGCGCCCACATCCTCGCGCCCACATCAATGACGAAGTTGTTGGCGCCACCTGGCAGATTAGTGAAGTGAATATTTCAGGGATCCCTGGGGTACATGACAGTGCTCTCCTGGGTTATGCTGCTGCAGATCACGAGGGCCAGAGATCATCAGAGATCGATAGTTAGCGCCGGGTGCGCCATCAAGCGCAGCCGTGCATCGTCGCTAGTTTCAAGAGCCGGTCGGGTACGTTGGCGGCCTCGGCATAGACTCGCTGTTGTTTCAGCTTGCCATCGGGCAGTTTAGAGTATGTCTTGAAACCTGCTGCGCTTGCTATGGTAGCGTTGCGCGGCGGCTCTCAATCCTCATATACTCCTAGTGTACACTCCGGTTTACTCGCTCCCTCTCTCTGAGACTCGCCCCTTCGGGGCCAACCTGCGGCTTTTTAAAATCGTTCCTGGCGATTTTGGCTCGCCACCGTGCACCAGCGCCTCCCGGCGCTCGACGGGTCTTAAAACACCCTCTTAAAGGTAAAGGTCGTTATTGGCCGCTGCGCGACAAGTTGGTGCCCGACCCAAAATGGGCATTTGTATTCAGAGGCGCCAACGCCGCAGATCACATAGGGAATGGATTGCCAGTCCCGCATTTTGGTAGCCGCCCACCACTGGCAGTCTCTCATTTCCTTGACTCGGGTCAGTATTTCTCTCACCCAGCGTCTGCATCAATGATAAATGTCAGTTCTGCTGGCCGAGAACGATTATACTGTGTACTAGAGAATCGATGCACTGCCGGATTATGATATTTATCGAAGATCAAGCATCCGGAGGATGAAACAATGACTACAGAAAGCAAAAAAGCTTCGGGCAGCGAGAAAGCAGCTCGGAAAACGACGCCAGCCGACGCTGTGTCGACTTCACCTGGAGGAAATAAGCCGACGATTTCACCGGCTGAGCGCTGGCTACTGATCCGTAAGAACGCCTATGTTCGTGCCCAAAAGCACGGATTCGTCGGCAAGAGTCCTTCGCAAGACTGGTTGGAAGCCGAGAAAGAGATTGATGCCGAGTATGCCACGGACTTCCGGGGCGTGTTTTCGCTGACCGACGCCTCCCAGATCACACAACAGTTCAAGAGCGTATTCGCTGTTTACGGGTTAGACCATCTTAGTGTCGAGGCCCTTTTGGATAGGCACTACGACGGCATGGAGAAACTGGCCGCGTTCAATCGTAAGCTGATAAATAGCACGTCGGAGCTGGCCAATCAGCAGACCGCCTTGGTTCAGGACGCGATCACGCAAGGCATGAAGACCCTGCAGTCCGTTGCCCAGGGCAAGGTGAGCACAGATGGCGTTACCAAACAGGGTGACCTATCAATGAAAACCATAGAGAATGCCCTGTCGCACGTTAAGGCTTTGACGGAGTCGGTGGCAAAGACTCCTTTGATGTGCTGTCTTTACCCCCCTGTGCTGCGCAGAAAAGATCGTGGTGAGGAATCCTAGGTGACGAGAGCTCTCCGATAGATAGGTGAGGAGCGAGCACCGCCCAAAGCAAAGTTGCCATTCGTTGCGGTGCGGATCTCGCCCACCACCTCAGGACCAAGCCAGCAGCGGAGCAGCTCGCGGTAAGCCGCTTGGCATGCGGTATTGTCGCTAGCCAATGCCGCCGGCTTAGTTGTGCCCCATTTTTTGTAGCGTTGTTCAGGTTTTTCCAATGCGACCGGAGTCAAACGCACTAGCTGCCGGGATTGCGGGATTCAGTAAACCCTTTAGCTCCATCACACACCTCCTTGGTGCTGGAGTGTTCCTAACCTTGGGCATTGTTTTTCTCATTGGTAACCGCAGGGTTGCGGCACGAACCGCCGCGGTGTCGGTATTCGTTATTACTATGCATTGGATGTTTATCCGCCATGTGGCTCGGAAGATAACTGCCTGCGCGGCGCGACTCCCAGCCTCGACCGTACCTACCCTATCCACAGACACGCTATGCCCCTAATGCCGCCCATTGTCGGTTACTTGTGGGTTGCGAAAATCCGAACTCTTTGGATATCCGCAGTATTTCCGCACGTGCAAATCGGCCCGTCCCATGGGCTCACCTTTGATTCACACTGGTATGATCGGCGGACAAGATCCTTTTGAAGACTGCCGTCTTTGAATGCCGCCCGCGCATGTTTTTTCGTCAGCGCGATCACTTGCTGACGTATCGTCAGGTTCTCGATGAAGATTTATTCGCGGGCACGAAGCATAGCTCTGCTGGCACGCACGCCCCGTGTCTCAAGGAAGTCAGAAGCTTGTTTTCCTGATTCGGTAACCTCAAGTCCTGCGCAGGCGAGTCTCTCTGGGTGAGCCTTCAAAGCTAGCCTATTGATTTAGGCAGCGGATGAACAATGCCAAGGCACAGTATGCTCTTGTAACCCAGGTGCTGATAGATAGCGCGGGTCTCCTGACCATCTTGGATGAAGAACTTACCCGAGGGAAGGACCGGCGACGTCGCAGGTAGACTGGGCTGCGGGCAAGTTGTTATAGACTACTGATCCTCGCTTTGCTACAAGCCTGCTTAATTTACATCAACACAAGTCAATAAGGTCTATGGATGCGTTCAAAGAAAAAAAACGCCGACTCATAAAGGATCTGCGCACGCAATCAGGCACTCCAATGGGGCTCGACAAAACTACCTCCAACCTGTTTCGGGATCGAAAGGGCGTTCACAAACATCCGCTCAGGGCTGCGGATTTCAAAGAAGTCCTTGCCGTCGATGCCAATGCGGGCTGGGTAGACGTGGAAGGCATGATAACCTATGCGCAGCTGGTGGACGCTACACTGCAACATGGGGTCGTACCTTGTGTGGTTCCCGAGCTCAAATCCATCACTGTGGGCGGTGCAGTTTCGGGGGTGGGTATCGAGTCCTCTAGCTTCAAGTACGGTCTCGTGCACGAAACCGTCAAGGAGATGGAGATTTTGGTGGGCGATGGACGTGTCTTGCTGTGCCGACCGGATAACGATTACGCAGACCTTTTCTTTGGCTTCGCAAACTCTTACGGAACCCTGGGCTATGCACTGAGGTTAAAAATTCAAACCGTTGCCTGCAAACCCTATGTCGCGCTTGAGCATATCCGCTACACGAATGCCGAGACCTACTTTCTGGGGTTAAAAGACTGGGGCAAAAAAGAGGTTGATTTTATCGATGGCGTCGTGTTCGCTTCGAATGAGCTGTATTTGACCGTCGGGCGATTCGTAGACGAGGTACCGTTTACCAGTGATTACACCTTCGAAAAGATCTATTATCAATCGATACGCGACAACCAGCAGGACTACCTGAAAACTTATGACTATCTTTGGCGCTGGGATACGGACTGGTTCTGGTGTTCAAAGAATCTCCTCGCGCAGCATCCCCTTGTTCGTCGGATTTTCGGCAAATCGCACCTCAATTCGATTACCTATACCAAGATTATGCGCTGGAATAGCCGGTGGCAGCTCACTAGGCGTTTTAACCAGCTCTTTGGGATACATAGTGAGTCCGTTATCCAGGATGTAGACATACCATTGGATAATGCAGCCGAATTCTTGCGTTTTTTTTCTCGCGAAATAGGTATTCTACCGCTTTGGATTTGCCCTATCCATGCCCATCGCAACGATCATCGGTTCGATCTGTACCCAATGGATGCGAGTAAGATATACATCAACTTCGGGTTTTGGGATGTGATCAGAGGTCGAAAACCGTTGTCAAAGGGATTTTACAACCGCAAGGTGGAGGACAAGGTTAAGGAACTAGGCGGCATTAAGTCACTTTACTCGGAGAGCTTCTATGAGCCGGAAGAATTTTGGCAAATCTATAATGGTGTCGCTTACGAGCGTTTAAAGGCCAAATACGATCCGCAGGGAGATCTCGGTAATTTATATCGAAAGTGTGTGCTAGGAGAGTGAGTGAGCTGTCGCCTCAAATTTTCATAATAGCTGAATTTTAGAGGCGAAGCCTATTCTGACGCAGGAGGGACTCGGGTTAGATATCACTCTCTCATAGGAACCAATCGCCATGCGTTCTTGGCTATAGGGTTGGCAGTCTCCTGCAACAACTGCGGCTTTGTGCGTTTTTTTAGTGGTCTCGATCGATGTCAAAGGAGCCGTACGAGCCCGCCCTTAGGGGGACTGAGCGCCTGACTGGGGCTGGGGTTGGGTCTGAGGCTGTTCAGGTTGCGCCGCGGAGAGTCGAAACTCAACACGGCGGTTGCGGGCACGCCCCTCCTTCGTGGCGTTGGTGGCGATAGGCCGTCGCGGTCCTTCGCCAAACATATCCAGCCGGATTGGATCGACACCAGAGGACATAAGGTACTCTCCCACCGCAAGTGCACGGTCTTGGGAAAGCGCATCATTGAACGCTACGCTCCCCGTACTGTCCGTGTGCCCAATGATCGTAATACGGGTTTCCGGATATTCCTTTAGGACCCCCGTAAAGGACTGTAAGGTTGGGAAAAACTCCTCTTTCACCTCCTTCTTGCCAGTATCAAAGGTGACGTCACCCGGCATAATAAGCTTGATCTCGTTTTGGCTTGTTCTCTCTACCTCGATGCCAGAACCGGCCAGATTCTCCCGTAACGCCTGCTCCTGTTTGTCCATATACAATCCAATCCCGCCTCCCGCCGCTGCACCAGCGGCGGCACCGATGGCGGCGCCTTTGCCGCCACCAAAAACCGCGCCTAAAACACTTCCGGTAGCCGCGCCGATACCCGCACCAGCCGTTGACTTTCTGATTTCCTTTTGCCCTGTCTGCGAGTCTTCTTTGTAAAGGGCACTTTCGCACCCGGCCAATGCCACGATGGCACCAAGAATGGCGATTTTAGATTTACCTTTCACTTCACTCCCCCAGGACGATCCGCTGTAGTGCTGTTACTATCCTGATAATTATAGTGGCGGTAATGAGGTCGTATAATAGAACTTCGTGTAGACGCCCACAGGAGCGATGGCACACAAGGAGACGACTGTCCACGTACGCTGCTTACTGACGTAGGAATCTAATTGCTGCTCAGGCAATCGACGGAAGAACGCTAGCGGTCCCCTCCCTAGGCTATCTGTCGGTAACGGCGTATATCCGGCTCGGAGGCCAAGATCTTTTGCAGCTTCGTTGCAGCCTCGTGAAAATGTGCTGTTTCTAAATGGGCATCGAGAGCCGCATCTGTCTCCCATTCTTCAATGAACGTGAAGTCACTTCCAGCGGCGCTATTCTGAAGTAGCTCATAGCTCACACAGCCTGGCTCGCTCCGAGACGAATCGACAAGAGCCGTCAGAACAACTCGGACCTTTTCGATGCTATCTTCACGCGCTATCAATCGTGCTACAACTCTTACGGAATTCTTCGGCATCACCTCACTCCTTTAGCTTCTCTCCGTCAAATGTAACGACACCAACTCTCCTAGTGATTGCTCCTCAGCAGGCCTGGGCTGGTCATGCTGTGCGGCTGCGCTTATCGCGCTTGAGGAGACACATCAGGGTATCGAGCGTGCCCGCCCGACGCGTCGGCCCCATCGGAAAATCAGCGCCGCTGGCTAGAGCATTTGCAGGCGGAGGAGGAATCGCGGCTGACGCTGAAAGACTGTGCCCGGCCGCAAAGCCACAGAACCCCCCCAGACCTAGGTCCAATGACGGAGAGGCTTGGGTTCACCTAAGTAGTAGCCTTGGCCGAAGTCGAAGCCAAAATCCGTGCAGACGGTGAGCTCGCCGGCCCGCTCGATGCCCTCCGCCACGCAGAAAACGCCCATTTCACGGACCATCTCAACTAGAGAGGCCACCAGTCGTCGTCGTGCCGGCGGCGACGTATCCAGTTGCCGGATCAACGAGATATCGAACTTGAGGTAGTCGGGCGGAGCCTCCGCGATTTCTAGGAGTCGTGCCTGACCGGCGCCAAAGTCATCATAGGCAAGACCGATGTCAAGCGCCCGCAGCCGGGCTTGTAAATCGCGCATCATGACAGGATCGGTGAGCGAGGCCTCATGGATCTCGAGCGTGATGGCCCGATCCGCATAGTGCTCGCGTGCGCGCCGCAAAACCTTGAACGACTGCTCGGCTGCCAGCTCCTTGGGGTGGCTGTTCACGAACACCCCGACGCTATTTGGCAACGCTGCGACGGCCCGCAGTCCCTCATCGCAAAACAGTCCGCTTAGCTCGACCGACATGGCGGCGTCCTCAGCGATTGAGAACAGAGCACTAGGGCTGCTCGGCAATGCCGGATGGTTGCCGCGGCCGAGGATCTCGAAATGGGCCTGAGTCCGATTGCGCAGGTCAACGATGGGTTGGAACGAGATAGTCACCCGCCGCTGGCACAGCAACTCACGCAACGCCTTCGCATTGGAGAGCCGGCCTGTGGCCGGAGCAGCCGATGCGCCAACGAGTGTAATGGTTTGCTCAAACGACAGCTCTACCGCGTGCGCACGACCCACCTCAAACTCGCTGCAGCCAATCTGAATAATATCACCACGCTTCAGGCGTCGATCGCCCGTTACGCGCTCGCCGTTTAGGAAAGTGCCGTTGCGGCTGTTGAGGTCTCGCACCCACACTGCCCCCTCGCGTGCATAGATCGCCGCGTGCTCGGCGGAGATATGAGGCAGATCGAGATGAATCTCCAGCTGCGGTTGACGACCAATGCGGGCCGGGAGGAAATCAAGACAATAGCGACGTAGCACCGACTCGCCCTCGACCCAGCCCTCGAGATACCAGCCTTGGAGGTCTTCAATGCCACACATCTTCTGCTTCCTACGCTAAATGCCTGGTGTGCGCCGATGGTCCAAACCCGCAATCGCCCGGTAGAGCGCGTCGCTTTCGGAACATCATCGGCCACGGCGCCCGAATCCTTATCGCGCGGGAGTGAGCTCGGGCCCATCTGTCCCCGTGAGGACATCACTATCGTGCAACCGAGGGCGTTTAACCCCAATACCGTTCAATGGGCTTGTCAAATAAAAAGCCGCCGACTGGCGATGCAAGCGTAATGGCATCGTGGTGCAGATCATTGAGTACGCCTTCGACGACCCCGGCCGCCCCGGCAGAGCGAGCGGCATCGGTTGCTGACCACCTTGTGCTAACGCAGTCAGTAGAGAGGGTTGGCACGGTGAAACGGTTACTTCGTCGCGACGACCAATGGGAGCGCATCCAAGATCTTCTTACCGGTAAAGCCAGCGACCGAGGCGTGACGGCCGAAGACAACCGGCTCTTTGTCGAGGCGCTCTTGTGGATCACCCGTACCGGTGCGCCGCCCTGGCGGGATTTGCCCGCCGAATTCGGCCCTTGGAATTTAATGTACCGGCGCTTCTCGCGCGCCGCGCAGCTTCTCGCACTCTGGTGCCTTGTCCTGCATCGCCAGCTCGTGGCCACGCTCAGCTTATAGTGGTGGCCAGGGGCGGAATCGAACCACCGACACGAGGATTTTCAGTCCACTGCTCTACCGACTGAGCTACCTGGCCAGGAAGCGCCTATTAAAGCGAACAACTTCTCTCGTCGTCAAGGCAATAAGCGAAACCGCGCGTGCCTGCAATCCGCCAAAGCAATATTAGTCGGTCTTGGGTTTATACCCTGCTGGCGGTACCGAGCCTTCTCCGAAAAAAAACTTCTCCATCTCTTGCTCGAGGAACTTGCGGGTAGATGGATCTCTTGGGCTCAATCGGTTCTCGTTAATCAGCATGGTTTGTTGAGCAAGCCAGTCTCGCCAGGCTTCTTTAGAGACCTGATCAAAGATTCGCTGACCCAGCTCACCAGGATACGGGAGTGACTCAAGACCCTCTGCTTCTCGGCCAAGCTTGATGCAATTAACAGTTCTCACCATCTCTATCACTAATCATTGGCTATGGGACAACAAGCCTTTAAGTAATCCGGCAACGGGCGCCGGCAACCCCCCTACCTTGGACTCTCCGCCTTTATACCAAAGCACACCATCTACTTCCATCACGCAGGGCTGCGGCGCGGCAATATCGAAGAGTATTGGCGTAATTTCAAGGCGAAAGTGGCTAAAGCTATGGCGCTTAAGGGGCAATCGAAGACATGCCGCAGGCCTTTGCCCGAACCGACGCAGACACCAGTCTGCAGCGTCCTTTTCCGAAGAGCACTCTGGAAAACTCCACAGTCCCCCCCACACGCCCATGGGTGGTCGTCGCTCCAGCAGTACGCGGCCATCGGGACGACGAACCACGATGAATGTCGTCCGACGCAGAGGGAAACCTCGCCGTGGTCGCGACTTAGGAAAGTCGTTCACTCGAGCTTGAGCGTGAGCACGGCAGTCGGCTTGCAATGGGCAGGCACTACAGCGCGGTCGACGGCGCGTGCAGACCATGGCGCCGAGATCCATGATACCCTGAGTGTATTCGGCAACCCTGTGCGTCGGCGTGTATTGATCGGCAAGCTGCCAAAGCAGCTCGGTCACCGGCGCTTGCCCTGGCCACCCCTCTATCGCTTGAAAGCGACACAGCACGCGTTTGACATTGCCATCGAGAATGGGATGTCGCTGATCAGCCGCCAGCGCGAGAATGGCTCCTGCTGTGGAGCGCCCAATTCCCGGCAAGCACTGTAAACGCCCATGATCTAAGGGCAACTCGCCATCATACTCAGCCACGAGGATCCTTGCCGTCCGGTGCAGGTTGCGGGCACGAGCGTAATAGCCAAGCCCACTCCAAAGCTGCAGCACGTCATCGAGATCAGCCCTCGCGAGTGCCGTCACATGGGGAAACCGCTCCACAAACGGCTGGAAATACCGAAGCACCGTTTGCACCTGCGTTTGCTGAAGCATGATCTCCGAAATCCATACCCGATAGGGGGTCCGGAAGGTTTGCCAGGGAAGCCCTTGACGCCCATTGTCAGCGAACCACGCCAGCACGCGATCGATGAAGAACGGACCATTCACAGCACACCAGACCTGCTCAGTCGATCCAGGTTCATGATGATATCCATGGCGGTCTTTCGTAGGGTACTTTTCAAAATCCAGGGACCGAGCAAGGGGGGTATCCAGAAGGCAGGGGCTAATTCCGCATCGAACACTAAATCAGTCCCCGCATTCGTAGTGCGATCCAGGCGCCATTTCAAGTGACCGAAGTTAAAGAGGCTCTCGCGGCGATCGAAATCGGCAAGCAGCTGTCGTGCAGCGACAGAATGAAACTCCACGATCTGGGTAAGATCAACGCAAAAAAACATCACACAAGGATGCATGTGAATTTGCACCCGATCCATGCCTTCGGCTGTGCGCCCCAAATAAGTGCTGTCGCGGACCGTATGATGTAGGCGCTCCAAGTGATGGAAATCAGTGAGTAACTTCCATACAGTCGATGGTGGCGCATCGATACGAGCCGCGACATGAAGCCGGTATCGATCCTCCTCGCGGCGTACATCGACCTCGCTCACCTCGGCAGCGGACAGCCATAATCCTATCGCCAACAGACCGGCAGCGATCCACCACACGACTTTTCTTGAAAAGGCCATCCGGTGAGCGTTTACCTGTTTCCCCAAAATCCTGCTTCAAACCTTCACCTTCACTCAACCTCTGCGGGGCCAGCTTGCACTCTATTAAAACCAAACTGGACGATTCTGTCGCCGCCGGTGCGCCTTTTGCTTTCAGGGCTCGCAGCATTTTCAGCCAGCCATTCAATTTAAGAGGAGAGAAGAGCAAGAGGATGGTCAATCATACTCGTCGGCCCGGCGTGCATCGCCCCGCACTTTTTCATTAGGATAACGAGACTCGTTTCGCGTGATCTTCTCGTGCGTGGCGGCCACCAGGTCGACATCTAATTTGTCCGCAATGCGGATTAAGTAGATAAGGATGTCTGCAAGCTCTTCAGCGACGGCACGACGTTTTTTAGGTGATAGGTGTTTGCTCTGCGATTCATTGAGCCATTGGAAATGCTCGACGAGCTCACCGCACTCAGCGACAAGCGCCATCGCTAGGTTTTTTGGCGAATGGAATTGATCCCAGTCTCGAACGGCGGCGAATTCGGCCAGACGCACTCGCAGGCCGTTGAGAGGATCATGCTTCCTATCTGGTGGTTTCGGCATCGGTGATCGAGATACCCAAGCATCTTCGACCCATCAAATCCGTTGGGTCGCGCCATCAGCGGTCACCGGCGTCGAACAGGACCGGAGACGCTCTCGAGCACGATCAACAGCTCGGCGCACCTCGGCTGCCGCCGTTCCTCCAAGATGGGCGCGCGAGGCCACCGAGCCCTCCACAGTCAAAACTTCGAAGACATCAGGCTCGATGGCTTCAGAAAACTGCTGCAGCTCCATCAGGTCCATCTCCGCTAGGTCACGATTTGTGGCGATTCCATGGCGCACCGCCTGGCCCACGATGGCATGCGCATCACGAAATGCTACCCCCTTGCGGACCAAATAATCGGCGAGATCCGTGGCGGTAGAAAAACCGCGCTTTGCGCTCTCGCGCATCCGGTCCCGATTGATCGTCACCGTGGAGAGCATCTCGACATAGATTTGCAGAGACGCTTTGATCGTATCGATGGTATCAAACAGCGGCTCTTTGTCTTCTTGATTATCGCGGTTATAAGCAAGCGGCTGCGCCTTCATAAGCATCAACAATGCGAGTAAGTGACCGCTGACGCGCGCGCACTTGCCGCGCACGAGCTCGGGTACATCGGGATTCTTTTTCTGCGGCATGATAGATGAGCCCGTGCAAAATGCGTCGGCGATCTCGACAAAACCAAACTGCGCCGACGACCAAAGGATCAATTCCTCCGACATTCGCGACAGGTGTGTCATGAGCAGTGCCGCCGCCGCGACAAACTCAATGACGAAATCGCGGTCGCTGACTGCATCGAGGGAATTCTCGGATATCGCTTCAAAGCCGAGCAGTTGTGCCGTGAGTTGCCGATCAATCGGATAACTTGTCCCAGCAAGCGCGCTCGACCCCAACGGCATGTAATTAATCCGACGCCGACAATCAACAAAGCGCTGCTGGTCCCGCATCAACATCTCAAACCAAGCCATCATGTGATGACCCAGCGTGACCGGCTGCGCTACCTGAAGGTGGGTAAAACCGGGCATGACGGTTGCCGATTCTGCCTCAGCCGTATCAAGCAGCACCTGTTGCAATCGACCGAGCTGGGCAAGAATGGCGTCTGTCTCATCGCGAAGGTAAAGTCGCAGATCCGTTGCCACTTGATCATTTCGCGAGCGACCTGTGTGAAGTTTCTTTCCCGCGGTGCCGATACGTCGGGTGAGCTCCGTCTCGAGGTTCATGTGAACATCCTCGAGGGCCTTCGACCAAGAAAAGCGGCCGGCGTTGATATCTGCTTGTATCCCCTCGAGCCCACGAATGATAGCGTCGCGTTCCTCGGTGGTTAACACACCTATTGTCGCAAGCATGGTGGCATGCGCGGTGGATCCCTGGATGTCATACGGGTAGAGCCGCTGGTCGAAATCGATGGAAGCTGTAAAAGCCTCGACGAGGCTGTCGGTCGGCGCCGCGAATCTACCCCCCCACGGTTTGCTAACGGGATCTTCAGAATTCATTGCCATCTAAGCTGCCTGAGAATTCAAATAGAGCCAGTATAACTGAATGCACCGCGTGACTGGCAAGGCCGCCGGCTTGAGCACGCTCCCAAAGAGGACAGGCGAGCACTTCTTTTTGCCGGATTTTTGTCGCATTAGAATAATTTTTGCGATTGTCCTGCTCGGTG
Source organism: Gammaproteobacteria bacterium (assembly GCA_049282355.1). Lineage (GTDB taxonomy): Bacteria > Pseudomonadota > Gammaproteobacteria > HK1 > HK1 > JAGTVB01. Next base: position 15,627 of record JBAPTW010000366.1, read on the forward strand.
AACTTTTCAGCTTCGTGCTTGTGATCACTAAATCCGGGAACAATCGCGCGTTCTGGAATGAACTCGCGCTGCTGTCGCTGTTTGTGCAGTGGGTGGGATTGAGCAGCGCGGCGCTGCTGTGTGTTGGCCGGCGCTGGTTGAGCCAGCTTAATGGCGCCCTGGCAGGTACGATCAGCTACATCATGGTGCTGCTCGTTACCGCCATTGCTACTGGACTGGCAGCCCAGGCGCTTTATCAGCCCTTGCATTGGGAGGTGCTCATCCAAAATCTCACCATCGCCGCCATCGTCACAGCTGTCTTGCTACGCTACTTCTACCTTCAATACCGGTGGAGGGAACGCCTGCGGATCGAAGCGCAGGCTCGTCTCCAAGCCCTACAGTCCCAGATTCGGCCCCACTTTCTGTTCAACAGCATGAACACGATTGCCAGCCTTACCCGATCGCAGCCTGCCCTTGCGGAGCAGGTCACCGAAGATCTGGCAGACTTATTCCGGGCGTGTCTTACCGACTTCCGCATTCCCAGCACGGTTCAAGAGGAGCTCAGGACCTGCCGCCAATACCTGCGTATTGAAGAACTCCGCTTCGACAAGCGTCTGAGCACTGAAATCGAGATCGATCATCTTCCTGCCAATGCGCTACTGCCAAAGTTTAGTCTGCAACCACTGGTCGAGAATGCGATCTACCATGGCATCGAATTATCCCCTGAGGGTGGCACAGTGCGTATTTTAGGACAGCTTCAAAGCAATCAAATGACGATTGTCATTGAAAACAGCCTGCCAAAACGTGGCGCCGCAGTGCCCAGAGAGGGCAATCGAATAGCCTGCGAAAATGTCATGCAGCGCCTCGAGGCATTCTTTGGCTCCAAAGTCGCCATGGAGGCGATTTGCAGTCATGATCACTATCAACTTAAGCTGCGCCTCCCCGTTATTACGCGCACCCCATGAAAATACTCATCGCGGATGATGAGCCCCTCGCCAGAAGACGTCTCGCCGATTTAGTCCTTGATCTGACAAGCAGCGACTCGGTGTCAGAAGCCGCGGACGGCGCCCAAGCACTCACAGCCGTCGAGCTCGATCGCCCGGATATTATCCTGCTGGATATTCGCATGCCGGGATTAGACGGGTTCGATTTGGCGAAGAGGCTAAACGCACTTCTGGAGCCGCCGGTCGTGATTTTCACGACCGCCTATGACAATCATGCACTGCAAGCCTATGAGGTCCAGGCTATCGATTATCTCTTGAAACCGGTGCGCCGTGAGCGATTAGCTCTCGCCCTCGCCCGCGCCAAACGGATCGCGCATAGAGAACAATCGACCGTGAAACACGACATGGCGTATACCGCTCCACAGCGTACGCAGATAACTGCGTCTTGGCAGGGAATCCTACAGATCGTCCCTATCGGGCAGATACGTTATTTCCGTGCCGAGCACAAGTACGTCTCTGCTCATTTCCTGCAGGGAATGCTGTTGATTGAGGAATCACTTACTGCCTTGGCTGATGAATTCAAGGATCGTTTCTTACGGGTGCACCGAAGTGCACTCGTGGCGTTACCCCATATCGAAGGGATTGAACGAGACCCGGTTGGTCGACAGTATGTGCACCTTAACGGTATTGAAGATCGGATCAAAGTAAGCCGACGGCTGAATGCGGCTGTCCGAAGAAAACTTAAGCTCTTGCATACAATCAAAACGCCTTTTTAAAGCAGCTTCTTAGCTTACACTAAGAAGTTGCGCTCCCCGCCCCTCGCCTCGCTCCTGCGGGGGCCAGGGTGCAGCGGTTCAAAATAGTTCCCTGCCATTTTGCGTCGAGCCGCTGCGTTTCGCGGCCGCCGCCAAAACAAAACCCCTTTGAGACGATTTTTTATTGTGATCAGGCCAAGTCGCCAAATTGCAACTGAAGCGCCACCAGCCCGGCTATGGTGGCCGTATCAGCGCGCATTGTACGTGGGCCAAGATTAACAGCCGCGAAACCCGCAGCCTTTACTAATCTGAGTTCCTCGGAAGTGAGGCCGCCTTCGGGACCAACGAGTAAGACGAAAGGACCGGTGGGCGTAGGGATGTCCCTAACGCTATGGTGCGCGTTGGTGTCAAGTACTAATTTAGAATTGTTATCAGGGTGCTCAATCAACCAATCCGTGATGTATTTAATGGATGACACATTCGGCACGCGGTTACGGCCACATTGTTCACAAGCTTGTATAGCTATAGATTGCCAGTGAGCAACGCGACGCACGGCGCGGTGCGCCTCCAAACGAACCACCGTACGTTCTGTCGACAACGGATCGACACGCGTAACGCCGAGCTCGGTGGCCTTCTGTATCACATAATCCGAGCGCTCCCCCCGGCAAACACTATGACCAAGGAAGATTGTCAACGGCGACTCCCGTTCGACCGCATTATGGCCGCCAGTACGAACCTGAATTTTTCCTTTTCGCATCCATTGCACCTGCGCTTCGAACTGGCCGCCCTGACCGTTGAACAATACCAGCGGAATTCCATCATGCACCCGCAAGACCGAGCTAAGGTAGTGAGCCGTTGCGCCGGTGAGGATATACTCTGTATACTCAGTAAGTGGTAAGTCTATATATATTCTGCTTAGTCGCATCGGCTCAAGGTCTTAGAAGCTGTTTTAAAAATGTCGCGAGCGCCGGGAGACGCGGGCGCACGGTGGCGAAAAACCGGAGTGTACAAGGGGGTACATGAGAATTTTGAGCCACCGCGCAACACTGTTATGGCAAGCGCAGTAGTTTTTAAAACAGCTTCTTAGATTTGGGTGGTTCCTTTTTTACAACTTATAACATTTGTTTCTACACTACAGAGCTATCTTTACGATTCGGAAGCGAATTTAATTAAAGATCCATAATTTACTGGTCATTTAGTGCTCTCTGCTTGCTAAGAAAGTCACCTCTGGCCAACGCTCAGTGATAATGTCTAGGTTGACTCGATTAGGGGCCAAGTAAGCCAAATTTCCGCCCCCATCCAAAGCCAGCCGCGCCGCATTTCGGTTGCAAAAATCCTCCAGCTTCTTCCTGTCCTCCGCTTGAATCCAACGTACAGAGTAAATATTGATAGGCTCATAAACGCTCTCAACGCCATACTCATGTCTTAATCGGTAAGCCACTACATCAAACTGAAGGGTGCCGACAGCGCCCAAAATGATCTCATTGCTTGTTAATGGACGAAAAACTTGTGTTGCCCCCTCCTCACTCAACTGGCTCACACCTTTTTGCAACGCCTTCATCCGCAGCGGATCACGTAGTACAACACGAAGAAACAGCTCAGGCGCAAAATTAGGAATACCTGTAAATTGCAGCGGCTCACCTTCCGTAAAGGTATCTCCAATCTTTATAGTCCCATGGTTGTGCAGGCCGATAATGTCCCCAGGGTAAGCCTCTTCCACCCGCTCACGCTCGCTCGCCATGAATGTTAGTGCTGCGCCAACCTGGATATCACGCCCGACGCGCACCTGATGCAATTTCATTGCACGTCTATAGCAGCCGGACGTCACCCGCACAAATGCCACTCGGTCACGATGCTGCGGATCCATGTTGGCTTGAATTTTAAAAACGAAGCCTGTGAACTTTTGCTCACTGGGAAATACTATGCGCTCCACTGCTTTCCGGGGTTGCGGAGGCGGCGCATGCTTCACAAAAATGCCAACAAGTTCCTGAACACCAAAGTTACCGAGGGCAGAGCCAAAAAAAACGGGGGTCTGCACCCCTTCTAAATACTCATCACTATTGAAGGCGCGTCCGGCCCCGCGCACCAACTCAATCTCCTCTCGCACTTCAACTGCCTGAGCGCCGAGCACCTCATCCAGTGAACGGTTATGAAGGCCAACAATTACCCGGCTCTCACGTTTACGTCGTCCATCATTGGAAATGAATAAATGTACTTGATCGTCTAGAAAATGATAAATCCCAAGAAAACTCTTACCCTGACCAATCGGCCAAGTAACCGGTGCACAGTGGATCCCGAGAACTCGCTCAATTTCGTCCATAACCTCCATTGGTTCCCGACCCTCCCGATCGAGCTTATTGATAAAAGTCATTATTGGTGTTCTTCGCAAACGACACACGTCCATAAGTTTGATGGTTCTTTCCTCCACCCCTTTTGCGTTATCAATTACCATGAGCGCGGAATCAACGGCTGTCAGCGTACGGTATGTGTCTTCAGAAAAATCTTCGTGACCTGGCGTGTCGAGAAGATTGATGATTCGTTCTTCAAATGGAAATTGCATAACAGAGGAGGTGACCGAGATACCACGCTGCTTTTCCAATTCCATCCAGTCAGAGGTCGCATGCCGCGCCGCTTTACGGCCTTTTACCGTCCCGGCGAGCTGAATAGCTCCACCCAACAGTAAAAGCTTCTCCGTAAGTGTCGTCTTACCCGCGTCCGGATGAGAAATGATGGCAAAAGTGCGCCGACGCGCTAATTCATCGGAAATCACATTGGTTGACATACTGATCCAAAATCCTCTAATTAAGTTCTTGCCACGACCACCTGTGCTGAGTACGGAAAGCAGGAACTATGAAAACGGAGACAGCGCATAGCAGCTACGATTGATACAACAATGATCCTTTGGTTATCCACATACCGGCACCGCGGATCGCTTGGCATCTATAATGTCTCATGTAGCATCGTTGTGTCACTTAAAGACGTGGACGATGACAATGAGAAGAATAGGCGGTAGAAGTCCGATAGGCGTCATTGCCGCTGGCGCACATTCGCTGAATTTGTGACCTTTGCGCCTCGAAATCGGTAGCTTGGATGGTGACTGAGAAGCTGTTGCAAAAGCAACTGATGCTTGCGGTAGTGTCCTGCACGGACGGGCAGCGAGAGAGAGGCTATTCGAAACTACGTAAGCAGTGATAGGTAGCGCCTTAGGGGCGAGATCTAAGAGAAAGCGAAAAAACTTCATGTGCACCCACGTGCATTCCCTTCGAAACACCAGTACCGCACAGCTCTGCCGGTGCTCTCCGAGACTCTAAAACCCTCTCTTAAGTCGTCTCTTGTATGAATCGATCCAACTTTAAAAAACTATAATCCTTAAAATGGGAGAATACGAAGCCGATAAGATATTCCATCCGCAACTCATTGAAGTATACCATACGGCATTCCACGTCAATCTTTGCAAGCCCAGCCGTTAGCGGAAGAGTGAAATGTGCATCTATCCGAGAAGGCACCGGTTGAACTGAGAAGTCGCCTGCCGGATTCAAAGCATACGCATTTGCTCGGTCGCAACGAATCTGCATCCCACCGGGAGAGAGATCACGTGTCACTGCCGTCGCGACATAGCCATCGTCAGTGACGAGCGCGACAGGACGCCGAATTTGAATCCGCGGCACTTCCCGGCTTCGCGCCCAAATGGATTCCACCAGCACCATTGAATGCCCTGCTTTGATTGCACCTTTCGTTTCGCAGACTGTCGGCCGAGCCTAGACGAACTTGACTTTGCAAGGTAGGTTTTTCCCCGCAATTGGTACTGCATCACGCCTTGGCAAGGATCTACTTCGCGCTGTGTCCCACTCTAAGAAAAGTAGGTAGATCCCCATCGAGGAACCAACGACCTAATGACTCGTTGTACCACCAATGCTGGACGTCAGCTAAGGTCTGCAATCTCCCCGAGTTAGTATCATAATAAGAAAAAGTCACCGTGATGGACGCTTTCTCATTATCCTTGGTGAGTCCACCTGTTGCCATCTCATAGCCCGTCACCCGAATCTCCTCGAATCTGTCGGCGTCGACGGTGCTAGGCTGGCTCTCCTGTTTTGCAATAAAACTAGCCGCAGCATCATAACGTCCCCATCGGATATCGCTAGCGTAGCGTTCGACGCTGCGCTGCAGCTTTACATATCGCTCTTTTTCCGCGATAGTGCTACAGCTGATGAGAAACACGACCGTTATTAATACCCAGACAAATCTGAATCGACACATTTGTAGCAATCCTTGCATCGTCATCATTATACCTTTTATCAGATTACCGATAAGCATGCCCGCCTTAATTGGCGTCACTTTTTGAATTGAAACAAGTTGGAATTAGCCGTCGAATACAGAAGCTCTACCGACTACCACAGCCCCATCGCAGACACAGCACTCCCATGCTGCCAGCATGCATAAACGACTACACTTTGAGCAGCTTTCGTCCGCTCCACCGTCACTGGGCAACTGGGTCTGCCGCTACCAGTAGTAGGGGCCGTAGGGCCAAGAATATCGGTAGTAAGGATACGGGTAACAATCATACCGCCACCAGTCGGTAGCGTTACCATTGGAACGGTTGATGTCTTTCCAGAGATAATGCGATTCCACTTCCACTACCGGGAAGGTATAGGCATACTTTCCAATTTTTCGCTCCACTTCCCCACGAAGAGTGCCAACGACAGTAAGCGACCGCTCCTTGTCATAAATCAGCGGATCAATAAACCCTGGAAACTTGGCGAGAAAGCGACCGCCGCCGCCATTTACTTTCGGCCGGCCTTCCTGGTCGAGTGGTTGAGAAACCACTTCTATTAGTGTTTCCGAGGGACCATTCTCGACCACCGCTATGCGGCCACCCCATCGAACGCGGGTGCCGGTGTATTGTTGCGTATTTCCCTCCCTCACCTGAGCAACGCTTACCTCGGACACGGAAGCATTGCGTATGGTCTCTGGAACTTGGCTTGCACACGCCGAAAGGAGAACAACAGTGACTAGAAAAGACCCACGAAGTGCGGCTTTGAGGTGAAAAGATGGATGGAGCACCGTGGTTGGATACAATAATACCCGCCGAAGGTCATGGAGATACGTTTCCATTGTTTCGTCCCAAAATAGATGCAGACAGCAACCCAATTACCTTCTACGACATCAGCACACACGACAGCACCTGCTTCGGAAAACGCCGCGACCCCTGCGCGAGACGATGAAGGTAAGGCGGCGTAAGCTCAAACACACAAATATCCGAGGACTTAGCAATTAGTAGGGCGACTCAGGAACTCACACCCTCTTTGACCACTCGCTCAGGCGTTTTGCGAGTTTCCTCTCTGTCGCAAGAATGAGGCCTTCGCCGACGATTTTTTTCTTCATTGCTGAAAAAGAACCGACCGTAGAGGACGCAACCTTTCATACCAGGATCACAGTTCCTACCTATGACCCTCATACACTCACCACGCCTCTCGTGGGGGCAACGCCAAGCGCTCACCGTTCTCTGTTTCCCGCCAAAGTCAAACCGAGGTCCTCTGTCCAAACCGTAAACGTAAACTGATGGGAGCGGCTCCGTTAGCCACTAATAATGCACCAGCGAGTAAACTCGATACTTATCAAGCCGCTCGCGCCCTCTGAGACTATCCAGTTCTACGATAAAAGCGCATGCCACAATCTCTACGCCGATATTCTCCATCATCTCACAGCTTGCTGCAGCGGTATCCCCAGTTGCAATGAGATCATCTACGAGCAATATGCGGTCTCCCCGCTGCACTGCATCCGCGTGCATTTCGAGAGGCACCGCCCCATAGTCGACATCAGTGGTGCTCTGAACCTTAAACGGCAGCTTGCCGGGCTTGCGTACGGGAATGAAGCCGACACCCAGCTCCCACGCCACGAGGCTGCCGAAAATGAAGCCCTTGGCTTCTAAGCCGGCAACCGCCGTGATCTCCTCTCCTAAAAATGGATACATGAGTCGCAGCACCGCGAGTCGCAATGCCACCGGATCCTTAACCAAGGGCGTGATATCTCGAAATACCATACCCGGTCTTGGGACATCGGGTATGGCTCGGATCTTCCGGGCGAGTCGTTCCATCGCACACCTCCTAAATTACGGCGTCGGTGCTGCGTGTTAGTCGCCAGCTTAACAAACTTTTTCCGTCAAGGAATGACGGGGATGGATTAACATTGAATTAGCCCCAGCGCGGTCAACACTGCCTGTTGGGCGTGCCCACCCCTGACCACGCCTCGCATGGCGGGACGATGATCGACCGGCGAAGTAAAATGATTAGTTGTGAACGAATGCCAGTGGATTGACGTGCTTCCCGCGGCGAAGAACCTCGAAATGGACATGGGGGCCCGTTGCGCGGCCGGAAGATCCCATCAGCGCTATCCGCTCTCCTTTCTTCACGCGATCCCCAACGCGAACGAGAAGTTTCTTATTATGGCCATACCGTGTCGCATAGCCATTGCCATGATCCACTTCAATCAACTTACCATAGCCATGGCGAAATCCCGCCCACATGACGACACCTGAGGCGACGGTAACAACATCAGAACCTGGTCTACCCGCGAAATCGATGCCTTGGTGAAAACTCTTTCTGCCGCTGATGGGGTCGGTGCGATATCCGTAGCGGGACGAGAGCCAGCCGTGCGCTATCGGTCGACCGGAGGGTTTGCTGTCCGCCCGCAGCCGACGATTCATCAACATTCCTTCTAAGGCCCGCAGCTTTGGGCCGCGGTCTTCGAGCTGCGTGGCCAGCGCTTCCAATGCAGCAACGAAATCCGGCACACTATAAGATTGGAGGCTGGTTGCATTCTCAGGCCCACCAGCCGCAGGTTGCCGTCCAAAGCCAAACTCCTTGGCATCCAACTGTCCCATCTCCACCAGTCGCTCGCCCAGTGCGTCGAGCCGGATGGCACGTGCCTGAAGCTCACCGAGCTGGACCGCGAGCGCATTCAGATTGGTTTCTGCGTCCCTGATCGCGTCCGCCACCGCTGTGCGCTGGTGTGCAGCACGCGTTTGCCACGCTGCTTCCGAAGCATTCGATTTACCACTGCCCACGCTTACACCAACATAAAAGACCAGGTAACCTAGACCAGCAAGCCCGATGAGCAAGAAGACTCCCAACAACGCAAGGATTCGTGACTCAAGATGGATCGCAGCACGGTTAATCCCTCCTCTAGGCACTAAGATAATGTCCATTTACCGGCCCTCACTAGCGAATTCAATGTGGTGGTCATAATATATCGCTTTGTTGGCGTAACCTTCGTCCATGGAGGCGCCCCACCTCCAGTCCTATCGACTCCCAGCATTTGATGCTTGAACGAACGCCATACACCTACCCTGCTAAACAGAAGTAGTTTACACCGTCATGAGGATGGGAGGCATGAGTACATCTCCCCGTCACCGCTAGGCTACACAGAATCCACTGACAGGTATTCCTCTATATGCCGGAGCTTCCCGAGGTTGAAACAACGCGCCGCGGCCTTTCTCCTTTCCTAGCTCAGCAACAGATCGTTGCAGTAAAGGTAAGGGAGGCAAGATTACGCTGGCCAGTGCCCACAGAACTCGCACGGGTACTACCCGGCCTGACCATCGAGCACGTCGGTCGCCGCGCCAAGTACCTGTTGCTAACCACAGACCACGGCACCCTCATCATCCATCTAGGCATGTCCGGGAGCTTGCGCCTAGTGGAACGCGGCACACCGCCAAACAAGCACGATCATGTCGATCTGGTGTTGCAAAATGGACGCTGTGTGCGGTTATGTGATCCGCGCCGCTTCGGCTCGATTTTATGGACCGGCGGAGATCCGCTCGAGCACCCACTGCTTGCCAATCTAGGACCAGAACCGCTAAGCGAGCAATTTCATGGCGAATATCTGTACCAACGATCGCAGGGGCGGCGTATTGCCGTCAAATCGTTCATTATGAATAGTCACGTGGTCGTCGGGCTTGGGAATATTTATGCCAATGAGGCACTGTATGACGCAGGGATTCATCCTGCCCGTCGCGTACACCGCATCGCGAAGACGCGTTACGAGCGGCTTATACGCGCCATAAAACAGGTCCTCGATGACGCCATCATGGCTGGCGGCACCAGCGTGCGCGACTTTGTAAATAGCCAAGGTCAGCCGGGCTATTTCAGTCACTCTCTTCGTGTCTATGGCCGTAGCGGACAAGCATGCCAGCGCTGCGGGCGAACCTTGCAGCAAACACGCATCGGACAACGTTCCAGCATTTACTGCCTCTATTGCCAGCGCTAAGAAAGTAGCGATACGTCCCTTCGCGATCGAGCGCCCCTCTCACAAAAAATGTAATTCGCTGACCTCGGCTATTGGGCCGAGGTGCCCGCGCTCTCCCTGTGCCCGGTCAACTTCAGGTACTTGTCGTGGAGTTCCTCCCGCGTCTCCTGGCATTGCGGATCCACGATGATGCAATCCACTGGACAAACCTCCACGCATTGGGAGGTCTCGAAGTGACCCACACACTCGGTGCAAAGCGACGCCTCAATGACGTAAAACTCCTCACCTGGCGAAATAGCGCCGTTTGGGCACTCCGGCTCGCATACGTCGCAGTTAATGCATTCGTCAGTAATCAATAACGCCATAAGCTCGATCTCGCGACAAAGAAAAAATGATGGATTATAAATTCGAACGCTCTGCCTGAATCTCTCGCAAAGCGACCTTGACCACCGAAGGCACAAACGGCCCCACATCCCCTCCCATGAAAGCGATCTCACGTATTAGGCTTGCCGAAATGTAGGTAAAACC
>JBAPTW010000367.1:0-5064 GCA_049282355.1 Gammaproteobacteria bacterium
GTGAAGCGCTCGAGGAGAGTCAGATTATCTATGACGTGGATGTGGTTGACCTTAGCGAAGTGTCGGATGCCTTTCGGTCGCGGGTGATCAGCGAAGGAGTGCGGTGGAACGAGTAAGTGAACGAATCGCGCTCGCTCAGAAAGCCCTTGCCGCATTTGAAGAATTGGCGAAGCTCACCGCGCCTTCGGTGATCGAACGGGATGTGGCCATTCAGCGTTTTGAATGTAGCTTCGAGGCGGTGTGGAAGGCGACCCAGCGCTATCTCCAGGACATGGAAGGAATAGACGCCACCTCGCCAAAGGCGGTCATTCGGGCTGCCCTGAGGTCAGCGCTACTGAACGAAACGGAGGCGCGCCAAGCGCTGCAAATGGCCGATGATCGGAACCTGATCTCGCACACCTATCATGAGGCGGTGGCAAAGCTTATCTTTTCCCGTGCAGGCTAAGCGACATTGATGCGCGCGTGGGTGGAATGGCTACAGGAGCGTTTGCGAGTAGGCCGTGTGTAGCAAATATCTGGCTAATGAATAGCGGTATTTTGAGCCTCTTTACTTCTTATCGAACAGACTATCTATAGCAATATGCGTGTCGCGGCGAGTCGCTGCTGCACTTGCACAATGCCTTAGTAGCTGTCCAAAAATAAGTGGAACAAGTTGTGGTGATGGGCGATGACGGTCGCATGGGAACTGAGGATATCATCGAAACCCTGCGCAAGAAATTCGAGCGCGTTTCCGGGGTACTGGACGAGCGCAGTCGTCGGGTGTGGGCAATGGAACTACACCATCCTCCCGTTAAGGTGAAAGTTGTTGCAGTTATTTATGGACAACCCCTTAACGGAGCAGAAAACACAAGATTAGCTTGCGATGCGCAGGTTCAAAGACCGTCGTTGGGAGGGAGAAAGGAGGATGAGGACACAGAAAGGGACGTTAGGGACAGAGCACATTGTCTATATTTTGTTTTTATTTTTTTATTGACAAAAGATCTCAGTGTGCTACACTTGCAAACATAACGAGACGTTAGTAACCAAGGGAGATTCTCACGATGACCATCACCACGACACTCGACCCAATAAGTCTTCGAGACGCCTCAAGGACCAATCCCGACCTGCGGCTGCGCGAGGGAAACCTCGAGATCTACTTCGAGTCGAGAGAAAACTTGGATAGCTACCGAAACATCAATATAGAGTGCCCGGGACTAGATCTGAGGCACAGTCTCGATAACCCCACGGAAGACTGCGGCACAGATTGGAATTAGTTGCCACAGTCTATTCGACGAAGTTAGTAGCTCAATCTTGGATGGAGGAACAAAACATGAAGACCAAACAACAAGACAAGCTGCTCGTCATTGTCCCAGCATTTATCTACACGCCTATCGCGCTCATGCTCATCTTAACGCTGTTCACTGTCGGGACTGTCGCATAATTTTCATGAAGTCCCGGTAGCGCACGCGGCCCCGCCCTTGGCGGGGTCCGCCTGGAGAGATGGCAATACGGACGTCTTTCACGGTCTCGACAAATAGCACCTGACCGATCACTATCTTGCCGATCGAGGCTGTTAGCTGCCGATACGCTACCACCTCTGTGCGATTAAGCGCGAATGACGCTCATAGCCTGAAAACGGCTAGAGAACACTACCGAGAGCTATTTTTTTCCATCCCCTTCCCTAGGGATCTTGTACCGCCCTGACCCTACCTCCATTTCGGGTAACAAATGCAACAGCGCTGCTAAAGCACCGCTCGCCGGGCATTAGCCTGCACGCGGAACCACCGCTCAGGCGGACAAGGGCACCACCCATGGGCTGCGCCGATTACAAGGCTTCGCGAGCAGCATGTGCGCATTGCCAAGAGCACGCTCCGCAAACCCCCCCTCGCAGTAAGACAGGTAAAACTCCCACATGCGAACGAAGCTTTCGGAGTAGCCAAGGGCGCGCACGGCCTCGATGTTGCGGAAGAACTTCTCGCGCCATTTGCGCAGCGTGGTCGCATAGTGCGGGCCGATGTCCTCGAGGTGCACGAGCTTCAGATCGCTTTCGTGCGTGATGGCATCGAGTATGGCGGTCACCGCTGGGACGGTGCCGCCGGGAAAGATATAGCGCTGGATGAAGTCCACCGAGCGGCGCGCCTGTTCGTAACGCTGGTCGGTGATCGTGATCGCCTGCAGAAACATAAGACCATCGTCCTTGAGCAACCGCCCGCACTGCCGGAAGTAGGTGTCATAATATTCGGCGCCAACCGCCTCGATCATCTCGATCGATACCAGCTTGTCGTAGTGGCCCTTCAGCTCACGGTAGTCATCGAGCAGCAGCGTGATGCGGTCGGCAAGGCCGGCGGCCGCGACACGCTCCTGCGCCAGCTCGTACTGCCGACGAGATATCGTGGTGGTCGTAACGCGGCAGCCGTAATGCTGCGCGGCGTGGATGGCCATGCCGCCCCACCCGGTACCAATCTCGAGCAGGTGATCGGTCGGCTTGAGGTCGAGCTTGCGGCAGATACGCTCGAGCCGGGCGCGTTGCGCCTCATCCAGCGTCATCTTCGGATGTTCGAAAATGGCACTGGAGTACATCATGGTCGGATCGAGAAATAACGCAAAGAACTCATTGCCCAGGTCATAGTGCGCCACGATGTTCCTTCGCGATCCATCACGGGTATTGCGGTTGAGCCAGTGCAGCACTCTTTGTAGCGGCGCCGTGACGCGCGCCAGACCGGTTTCCATGCCGTCCAGTACGTTGAGGTTCTGGAGCATGATGCGCACCAGCGCGGTCAGATCATCGACGCTCCAGTAGCCCTGCATGTAAGCCTGGCCGACGCCAATCGACCCTCCGAAGGCCAGCTCACGCCAGAAGCGCGCATCGTGCACGCGCACCGTCGCGCTCAGCAAGCAGCGCTCGGTGCACCGACCGTAGCGTTGCTGACGAGTGCCATCGACCACGGTAATCTGACCATGGTCCAGGGCAGCAAGGCGTGCACGCACGGCACGCTCGCCGAGGCCATCTAAGAAATGAGGCTTCGGTTTGATGCCGGGTTCCAGGCGGGGCAGGCTGGTGATATTCATGGTGATTTCGCCGGTTTGGCGTCTCCGGTAGAGGACGGTTTTTTCGGATGGGCATAGAACGGCACGCGCTTGAGCCAAAGCCTTAGCGCCTGCCAATAGATGGCGCCGAGTACCCTGCTGGTCATGAGCGGAAAAGCGAGCAGCGCGTGCGCAAGACTTGCAGTGTTGATCTCGTGTCGCTGCAGAGTGAGGGTGGCATCAAATAACTTCTCGCCGCCTTTGCGGTCCTCCAGATGCACGCTGAGCGTGGCGCCTGTGGTCACGAAGCGCCAGTCATACTCAATAGCCATGTCAATGAACGGCGAGACGTGGAAAGTTTTCGATAAGCGATAGCGTTTGACCTTCGCACGACCCTCGTTAAGGCGCTCGGGGAGCACGTAGGCGTGACGCTCGTTCCACGGTGTATTGGTGATCTCGGCGACGATGGTCTCGACGCCAGTGTCGGCGGCATCGAAGCAGTAGTAGAAGGTCACCGGGTTAAAACACAGCCCGAAGTAGCGCAGGTGGGTGAGCATGCGGATCGGGCCATTGGGCCGCTCCCCGGTTTCGTGTTCCACTCGGTCGCGCACCGCCTGTTCGAGTGGCACGTGCGGGTCGCCCAGATAGTCGCCGCGTCGCAGCCAGGCTAGCGCCGGGCGGCGAGCCGACCACAGCCAGCGGCCGCGGAATAGGCGGTCGAGCTCGCTCAAATCGACGTAGACCATGAACAGTCGGTACGCGAACGCGTGGGTTCGCGGCCTGAAACGTCGATGCCTAACCCGCCCAAGATAAAGTGCGCTGTGCATGGCGCTGCTCGCGGAAATGGTAGAGGGCTTTGAGGGCGCTGACCACGCCGTCCTCGTGGAAACCGAAGCGCCAATAAGCGCCGCAGAAATAGGTGTTGAGCGGGCCGTTGATCTCGCGCTGGCGCGCCTGCGCTGCCATACCGCGCGGCGTATAGAGCGGATGGTGGTAGTCGATGCGTTTGATGATCCGGTCGGGATCGATGGCGTCGCTGCGGTTGAGCGTGACCAGAAGAGGTTGCGGCGCATCCAGCGACTGCAGGATGTTCATGTTGTATGTCAGCGCCACCGCCGTGCGTTTTTCCGGCAGCACATGATAGTTCCACGCTGCCCAGGCGTGCCGCTTGCGCGGTAACAGCCGAGTGTCGGTGTGCAACACGGCCTCGTTACGCTGGTACGCAATGGCGCCCAGCACCTCTCGCTCTTGCGCGGTCGCGTCCGTCAGGAGCCGAAGCGCCTGGTCGCTATGGCAGGCAAGAAACACGGCATCGAAGCGCTCGGCTTGGAGCCCGCGCGCCTTAACGATTACTCGTCCCGGCAGGCGTCGGATCCACTCCACCGGTGTGTTGAGCCGGATACGTTCACGGAATGGTGCAATGAGCTTCTCAACGTAACGCGCAGAGCCGCCGCGGATCACCTGCCACTGCGGGCGCTCGCCGACCGACAACATGCCGTGGTTGTGGAAGAAGCGCACGAAGTAGCGCACCGGAAAGAGCTGCATGCTGTCCGGATCGGTCGACCAAATGGCCGCGCCCATTGGGATGATGTAGTGCTCGATGAACTCGCGCGAGTAGCCTTGAGCGCCGAGGTATTTGCCGAGGCTGAGATCGTTGTCGGACTGCGTGAGCAATGCCGGCGCCTCGCGATTGAAGCGCAGGATGTCGCGAAGCATGCGCCAGAACGAGGGCCGCAACAGATTGGCTCGTTGCGCGAATAGCGTGTTCAGCGAAGTGCCGTTGTACTCGAGCCCGGTGCGTTCGTCACGCACGGAGAAGCTCATGTGGCTCGGCTGCGATTCGACCTCTAGTTCCGCGAGCAGCTCGACAAAATTTGGATAAGTCCAATCATTGAACACGATGAAACCGGTGTCGACATGGTAAACGCGTCCGGCCTGCTCGACGATGTGCGTATGGGTGTGGCCGCCAACGTGGCTGTTGGCCTCGAACACCACGATGTCGTGTTCGAGGCTCAAGTGGCAAGCGGCCACGTTGCCCGCGATACCGGTGCCGATAAT
>JBAPTW010000368.1:0-8847 GCA_049282355.1 Gammaproteobacteria bacterium
GCTTGCCATAGCGGCGTTGCGCGGCGGCTCAGAATCCTCATGTACTCGCCTGTACACTGCGGTTCTTCGCCACCGTGCGCCTTGCTCTGCCGGCGCTCGCGACATTTTTAAAACAGCTTCTTAGAGACCGATCGCTGGTTTCGCCGAGAGTCGCTGGAGAAAATCGAGCCGTCGATCGAGTAACCAAGCAAGCCAGTATTCCATACCGTCGCCACGGGTCGCCGACACCGGGATCACCTCGATGGCCGGATTGAGCCGGCGGGCCGCCGCAATGGCTCGCTCGACCTCGAATTCCACGTAAGGGAGCAGGTCCATCTTGTTAAGCAGCAGCACATCGGCCACCCGAAACATATCGGGATATTTTAGCGGCTTGTTGTCACCCTCAGTGACCGACAGAATGACGACCTTTTGGGCCTCACCGAGATCAAACAACGCCGGGCAGACAAGATTGCCTACGTTCTCAATGAAGAGCAAAGACTGCCTTTCCAAGCCGAGTGATCGGGCTGCTCTGCCTACCATGTGGGCATCCAGATGGCACCCCTTGCCGGTATTGATCTGCAGCGCCGGCACCCCCGCCTGGCGAATACGGTCAGCATCTTGAGTGGTCTGCTGATCTCCTTCGATCACGGCAATGGGTAGCTGCCCGCCAAGCGTCTCGATCGTGCGAACGAGCAGCGTGGTCTTACCGGCACCGGGGCTGGAGAGCAAATTTAGCGCAAAGATCGCCCGCTCTGCAAAATAGCGACGATTCCCCGTCGCCAACGCTTGGTTCTTGCTGAGAATGTCCTGCTCGATACGCACCATTCTTGCCTGGCTCAACCCCGGGGCATGGGCCCGCGCCGGAGTCGAACCATAATCATGGTGCTCAGCACCCAGCTCACGCTCATGAGAGTGCTCCGTCCGGTGATGGTGCCCATGCCCCTCGGACGCTTCGTGGTGATGTTCATGGTCATGATGGTGAGGCACGTGCTCGCTCGGGTGGTTACCGATCGCCATCTCGCTCTGGCCGCAGCCGCAGACGTTACACACTATTCCACCTCCAATTCCTTCATTCGAAACTCCTGTCCGCCGGTGATTTGAACGGCGCCACCACACCGTGGACAAATTTCGAAATATCCTTCAACCAACACCTCCTCACCACAGTCGAAACACCATCCGCGCCCGGGAATGTCAATGATCTTGAGCTTGGCGCCTTCAGCCAGACTTTCGCGCACCACGACCTCGAAGCTAAACCGCAGGGCAGCGCCCTCCACGCCGGCAAACCGCCCCACCTCCAGCCATACCGTTTTGACCCGTCGATAGTTGTGAACACTTGCCTGCTCTTCGATTATCTCGAGCAGGCTTTCGCACAAAGATAATTCGTGCAAGATGGCCTCACAGTACCTTCACTCGTACCAGCTCCTCTCCGTCTGGATCAACCACGTGAACTGCACAGGCGATGCAGGGATCGAAGCTATGAATGGTGCGCAAAATTTCCACCGGCTGCTGCGGATCGTGGAGCCGATGTCCGACGAGTGCGGCTTCATAGGCACCGGGGTGCCCTGTGGCATCCCGCGGACCAGCATTCCAGGTGCTCGGTACCACCGCCTGATAATTAGCAATTTTCCCATCTTCGATCACGACCCAGTGGGCGAGCGCGCCGCGTGGCGCTTCCATATAACCCACTCCTTGGACGCGTTTCGGCCAGCGGGCGGGCTCCCAAAGGGTTTCGTTGAAGGTCTTGGTATCCCCAGCCTTGATGTTGGCGACGAGATTGTCGTACCAGATCTGCATTGTGTCGGCGATCACCTTAGTCTCCAGGGTACGGGCGGCGGTGCGACCCAAGGTGGAGAACAGCGCCGTTACCGGAACCTCCAGGCGTTGCAGCGCATCATCCACCAGCGCCTTGGTCTGCTCATGCCCGCTCGCATACAGCATCAGTACCCGGGCGAGTGGCCCCACTTCCATTGCCCTGCCCTTCCAGCGGGGCGATTTCAGCCATGAGTAGGCTTGCTCCACATTGAGATGTCGATACGGCGGCTTTGGACCGGTGTAGTTCAACAGGGTTTCCCCCTGATAAGGGTGCAAGCCCTGATCTTTCCCAACACTGTAGTCGTACCAGGAATGCGCCACGTATTCTTGGATCTCGTCAAGGCCGTGCAAATCCACCGGCTGAATATTGCCAAGATCACGGTCGACAATCACGCCGGCAGGGATCAGATAGCTCTGCGGATCATCCATGCCCTTCTCTGGAAAGTCCCCGTAGGTGAGGAAATTCCCAAGACCCTCACCTTGGCCACCCCAGTCTTTGTAAAAACCGGCAATGGCCAGAGTATCTGGAACATAAACCTGATCCACAAAGGTGCGCATCTCGTCGATGATGTTCTGCACCTGAGCCAGTCGCTTGGCATTGAGCGCCGAATCTGAATTGAGATCGATAGGCAGAGGGACACCACCGACCAGAAAATGCGGATGCGGATTCTTGCCGCCGAAAATAGTCAAGAGCTTGGCCACCTCGCGCTGCCATGCCAGGGCCTCGAGATAATGCGCAACCGCCATGAGGTTGGCTTCCGCAGGCAGCTTATAAGCGGGATGACCCCAATAGGCGTTGGCAAAAATGCCGAGCTGTCCCGCATCCACGAAATCTTTCAGCTTTTTCTGGGTATCGGCAAAGTAACCTCGGGACGACTTCGGATAGTTGCTAATCGTCTGTGCAAGCTCAGCCGTCTCCTTAGGATCAGCCTTCAGCGCCGAGACCACGTCGACCCAGTCAAGCGCATGCAGATGGTAAAAGTGCATGACATGATCGTGGACATACTGGGCGGCGATCATCAGGTTACGGACCAGCTGGGCGTTGGGCGGAATTTGGTAGTCGAGGGCATTTTCTACCGCACGCACCGAGGCAATCCCATGCACCAGCGTACAGACCCCGCAGATACGCTGCGCAAACGCCCACGCATCCCGCGGATCCCGCCCCCGCAAAATCACCTCGATGCCTCGCACCATCGTGCCCGAGGAATAGGCCTCATCGATAGTATCGCCCTGCATTTGCGCCTCAATGCGCAAATGGCCTTCGATTCGGGTAATGGGATCGACGACTATACGCTCGCTCATTAGTTTTTCACCTACTCACTGTGGCAAGACGCCTTCTCAGGCGAGGTTCGCTCCCACCATTTCTACCAAGCTCTCAATGCTCTTGTCCCAGTTCACATGGCTGGCCCCTGCCATGAGATTCAACCGGCAGCTTCCGCAGGTGGTCACCACGGTATCCGCCCCGGTGGCATCCACCTGACCCTTTTTCTTCTCAAATGCCTTCTGACGCAACCCCGCGGCTCGGTTAATAACAAACACGCCGGCGCCACCGCCGCAGCACCAATTCATTTCGCGATTGGACGCCGTTTCCCGCAAGTCAACAGCTAACGCCTTGAGTGCCTCGCGCGGCTCCTCTATCGCACCGCCATGGCGGGCGACTTTGCAGGGGTCGTGGTAGGTGACCTTCTTACTGGGGCCGATGGGTTTTACCTTCAAACGGCCTGACTTAATCTCACGGCCAAGAAACTCCGAGATAGCCAGCACTTCGAAGGGCAGCGCACGGCCAAGCTCATTAGCACCTTCCCAGCGAAGCGCCGGGTAAGCATGACCACACTCAGGAACGATCACCGTGCTTGCGCCACAGGCAATCGCCGCGTCAATGATTCGCTTGGTGGCCATGCGCTGGAGATCTTCATGACCGGAGAGCAACCCGAAATTAGCCGCCTCGAAGCCGGAAGTGACCATGGTCCAGCTCACTCCCAGATGATTCATGATGCGCGCCGTGGCCGCCAGCGCGTCGGTAAAGAGCATGATGTCCACCACCGTGGTGAGAACCACGATATCGGCCTTCTCCTGGTCGAGGGGTACCGCCGTCCCTTGCTCTCGCAGCTTTTCCACGGCGCCGATGAGCTGCTGCCTGCCGACACCGAAGATCGATTCGCGGGTGCTCTGCTCCTCGGCAAGCGCCTGCAGCTCCTTGGGAACGATGCCCGCCGCACCGAGCGCTTCTCGGGTGATGTGAACTAGCTTAGGAATATTGATGCCCATGGGGCACATCAGCGCGCAGCGTCCGCATTCGGTGCAGGAATCGAACACCAGCTCTTCCCAATCACGGAGATCTTGCACCCGAATGTCGCGGCTGATGAGCCGATAGAGCCAGCGCTGCGGACCCACCTCGCGCCGATAAACCCAGCGCAGCAGATCGTATTTTAGAGTTGGAGTGTACTTTGCCTCTTCAGTCTGCACATAGAAATGGCAGGCCTCGGCACACATGCCGCAATGGACGCAGCTCTCGAGCTCGAACGCCATGTTGATATCGAGCCGATCCAGAAACACGCGCTTGGCGCGGCGCACGCGCTCCGCGTCGCTCAGCGTTTCGGGTTGCAGGGAATCACCTAGCGTTTGGATGGCCTCGCGGAACTGCTCAAAGGTGGTCTGACTGACGCTCATGCCCGAATCCCTCTGCGTGCGAAGTAGGCCCCATTCTGGGCACGCGTCGGGATAAAGAAAAACGCGTGCATCAGCTTACCGAAGGGAAACCAGATGAGGAAAACCTCGAAGCTCAGGATGTGAATGGCCAGCATTGTTTCGTAGCGAGGTCCAAGATGGGCAAACGCCATGAAGCCGGTTACCAGCGGCAGGAAGCAAACCAGCCAGCTGATGTAGTCATCGGCATTGGAAATAGCGCGCAGCACTGGATGGGTGAGACGTCGCACAAACAGCACCAGCATGACCGCCGCGGTGACACCGCCAATCGCCAGAATGAGATCGCTCGGTAAACCGGCCCAGGATAATCCCGTGAGTCCTTTGATGAACTCGATGTGGGGGATATACAGCAACAGCACGATCACCAGCCCCAGATGCCAAATATACCCGGCCGCGACGGGATAACCCACCGCCTGGTGGAACTCATGGCGTGCTAGCGACCGGGTGATGACAGTGCGGGCACCGCCCAGGAAGCCGCTCGCGCGCGACTTCGAGAGGTTTCGCGAGCGAGCCATGAGCGAGGCGCCCAACAGACGCCACACGATGCCAAACACAAAGATGTAGAACGACCATTCGAGCGCCGGGCCGCGAGCGAAATCCAGTAGAGTCACGACTGTTTCTCCTGCGCTGTGGCTTTCTTCTGACGGTGACGCGCCAACAGTGTCGCTCCTGCACCAACGGCCGCACCGGCGAGCGCCGCAGTCGCAAGTGCCGCCGGTGTGGCGAAGCGTCCCCGCGCTAAGGCTTCATAAAATCCGCCCTTGTCCCAGAAATTCGGCTCGGAACAACCGATGCAGCCGTGTCCCGACTGAATCGGGTAGCTAACACCTCCGTTCCACTTGGTTACGGCGCAAGCATTGTAAGTGACCGGTCCCTTACAGCCGAGCCGATAGAGGCACCAGCCCTTCTTCGCACCCTCGTCGTCAAAGCTCTCGGCAAACAGCCCCTTCTCGTAGAATGGACGCCGATAACAGCGATCATGAATAGTTTCGCCAAAGAAGGCCATGGGGCGACCGTGGGGATCCAGATCGGGAATCGTCCCGAAGGTCAGCAGATGAGCCAAGACACCGGTGATCACCACCGGGATGGGCGGGCAACCGGAAACATTGATAACCGGCTTATCCTGGACCAAGTGGCCCACGGAAACGGCGCCCGTCGGGTTGGGAGACGCCTTGGGAATACCGCCAAACGCCGCACAGCTGCCGATGGCCACCACCGCCGCCGCCCCCGTCACCGTCTCCATCAACATGTCCACGTTGCTGATACCGGCGATGGTGGAAAACCCTGGGTTTCCTAAGGGGATGGCACCGTCCACCAGCACCACGTATTGGCCCCAATTGTCTGCCATGGCGCTCGCGCGCGCCGCCTCCGCAGCCTCACCGGAAGCGGCCTGCAGCGTGTGATGGTAATCGAGGGAGATGGCATCGAAGATGAGCCGCTCCAAAGTGGGCCCATCGGATCGTGTGAGCGACTCGGTGCAACCGGTACATTCCTGGAACGATAACCAGATGACCGATGGCCGTTTGGCTTTATCGAGGGCGGCAGCAACCGCCGAAACCATCGTCGGCGGTAGTGCCATCAGTGACGTGGTGGCAGCGCAGAACTTGAGGAATGCGCGCCGGCTTACTCCTTGGCTCTGTAGCCTTTCGCCCAGGGTCATATGGGTGGACATAGCCGGTCCTCCTGGACTTCTGGCCGAAAGCATGTTGCTTGTCAGTCGTCAGTCATCATCATGTGTTCTTGAGTCTTTCGACAGGTGCTCAGTGAGCCTGGTCAACGCTTCGCGCATATCCTGCGGTTGCGCCTTAAGGATTGCGGGTATCGGGGTAATCTCGATAAAGCGCCCGAGGGACTCGCCATGGGTGCCGTAATGCTCCACCCACCAAACCCCTGAGATGGCCGTCTCGCAAATGGAGCTGCGACCAATGACATTGAGCTCCGCCTTCACTTCTCCAAAGCCAAGCAAGTCGCGTAGCGTCGCCTCATCGGTGGGCGTCAGTGGCAAGCGGCTAACATCGATGACGGTTTCCACTCCTGAATCGAGGAGCCGTTGCAGGGCATGGCGGACTTCATGGGCAACCGGGAGACTATGGAACACGCTCGGCGTTTGACAGGAACTCACCCCTACCGAAGTTGATGAAGCCGCCTTCGGAAGTGCTGGAGAACTGACGAGGCACCGGGAATCCGCGTCGAAATCATTCTCCATAGTATCCTCCTGCCGCCATACCCGTGGATCCACCACAGAGCTAACCGATATGCCAGCAAGCGTATCATGCACCAAAGGTTGATCGGGATCAATGACATCTTAACGATATTCTGTTCCAACCCGTCAAATAAGTGACCATCCAATTATCATGGTCCAAGCATCGATCCCAGGCAGTAATTGCTCGATCATCGTTGGTTCCACCTCTCAACTAAACGCACCACCCCGTGAGCAGCCTGGGGGATGGCTCGAGCCACGGCGGGGCTCGGGCTGTCCCCCCAATCCAGCGAACCGGGCTGGATCCCGAGCAACGCTCGCTGCGCCGGCAAGCGGCCCACCAGCCGCGCCATCGTCAAGAGATCAAGCAGTCCCACCTCATGGGCGCTGCGACCTTTCCCTTGGAGAAACCGGTCCATCCGTTCGCCTTGGAAGGTACGACGGGTTCCGGGCGGTGCCCCAAGATTGGCCGCATCCACGACCACCAGCTGCTTGACCTCCTCGATGCGCGGCGCCAGCAGGAAATTCAACGTGCCGCCGTCGACATAGTCGACCCCGGGTAGTCCGGCATGGTGGCGGGCAAGGTAGCGCACCACGTGGATCCCGGCCCCCTCGTCGGTCAAAAGCAGATTGCCGATGCCGAGCACCAGCGTGGCAGCGGGGGAGGCAGATTTCACCAGAACGCTGTCCCAAAGCGGTCAGGTTGCCAAAAGGTAGCAAGGCAAATAGCCATCAGTGCTCACGCTGAACCGTCAGCTGATAATGCACACACGGATCGATAGCCTCAATCAATAGCGACGCCTTGCTCTGCACCTCTTCGGGATCCATGCCGATCAGATTTCGCAGCCCTTCGGCCGCCACACCTGAGGGGTGGAAATTCCATGCTGTGGGTGCCACGATCTGGTAACGCGATACCCGACTCCCACTCACCACCACCCGATGGATAAGCCGCCCGCGGGCGGCCTCGATTTGTGATAAACCCACTGCCGAGGCAGATGTATGGCTAGCGCTTGGGACGCCCGGCTCGGATCGCAGCGACACGGCAACAGTACGCACCCGCCGGGGGATATCCGCCAGCTCCGCCAGTCGCGCCACCACACGCGACAGCAGGCCATTGCCATAACGCCCTGTCAGCTCGGCAACCAAAGGA
Organism: Gammaproteobacteria bacterium; assembly: GCA_049282355.1. Lineage (GTDB taxonomy): Bacteria > Pseudomonadota > Gammaproteobacteria > HK1 > HK1 > JAGTVB01. The sequence continues at coordinate 7,848 of JBAPTW010000368.1, forward strand.
TGATGCTGGTTACGTGTCAACGGTGTGGTTTCGCGGCAGGTTCCCCAAGTCGGGCGCGCTGCGAAATCCTCGGCATCGTCATTCGATAGTCGCGCGTGGAGTGAAACGGCCGTAAGGGGCGGTAAGGCGGCCACTGCTGAACGTCCGAGCTGCTCCCAACCGCGCTCGACCAGCCGACGAACCAAGCGAGCGGCGACGGTATCGGCGCCGGTGGACCACTTGACTACGGCAGCTTCGCTCTGCAGGGCAGACCAAGCCGACGGCGCCATGCCAAACACCGCCTCCGCCAACAGTGCTTCCAGCTGCTGGGAAAGAGCGTCTAACGCCCGGCTATCGGGCGCGAGCCGCCCACCGCCACATTGATGAGGTCCAAAATGGCCATACAGCGCCATCCGGTAGGCGGGCAGCAACGTGCTGATTCCAGGCGGCGCCCGCTCGATAGCGCCTTCGCCAAGCAACCGCGGCCAATCGAGGAGAATGCGCCACAGGTGCTCCTTAGCGGACTCGACGCCCACCAGCAGCCGACGGGCATTGCTCTGGTGCGCCGAGACTTCGATGCCAAGGGCCGCTTCGCAAGCTTCCACCGCCGCGGTGCCTTGAGCAACGGCACACACCGAATAGATCCGGGGGATCCGTCGTAACACCTCCTCCATCGTCTGGCCAACCAAAAGGCGCGAGACATCAGCCTGATGGCTAGCCTGAAGGCACACCTGTGTCGGTCGCGCGGATTTTAGCTCCAGCCGGATGTATAAACTACCCTCGAGCGTTGCCAAGGGAACCGTCATTTCGAAGTTATCAAGGCAGTCATGAGGGCCAATATAGCCATCGCCAAGACGCCGCGCCGCTATCGCAACCGCGGTCATTCTTGAAACGGCTGGCCATGGTCATTGTTTCGTCAGCATCACCATTCAAGGGGTAAAACCGTGCTCGGAATCTGTAGGCAGTCAATGGACTTGCCACAAGGGTGTGTTCAGCAGGGATGCTGGACTCAAGTCTACAA
>JBAPTW010000369.1:0-2778 GCA_049282355.1 Gammaproteobacteria bacterium
TGCAAGATGCTTATCTGGCATAAGGCATTTATTGGCCGTAGAACATACTCAGCATCTTACCGCTGACGGCTGTACCACTCAGCAAAATAGCCGTGCCGATCGCTAATAGGGCCACCAGGCTCAAGACACCTGGGTTAAGGCCGATCAGCGCAAGAATGCCGAGCAAAATGCTTGCCAGTCCAATTAATGCCTGGACGCCACCGGCAGCTGTCATGGCCTCGTCCGCCACATGCCGGGCAGTCTCGTGGGCTCCCGAAATCTCGATCTTAAGAGACTCGTCAGTCATAACTTCTCTGTCTGAACATCGAGCAAAACTAACCGCGGCCGATCGTTGAATCAGCCGGTGAAACACTACGCCACCCTGTGATTTCAGCGATGATTCATGCTGCTTGGCGATCATCGTTAGGCGCATCCTCCTCGACGCCCACGAAGTAGCGGCGTATCTTCGCGATACGGCTGTTTGGCGGGAGATGGAGAAGTTGTTTGAGCACGAGAGGGGCCAACCCTTGTCGGACGGTGTTTTCCGAGGGCAGCTCGCGTGAGCGGGTGCGCAGATAGAGCGCGTGGTGTTGCCAGACCTCGGTACCGAAACGAAGCGCGATGAGCTGCAACAGTCCGAGCGCGATGGCGGCACACAGGACGAAGCTTTCCTAAGCTTGCCAACAGGCCTCGACAGTGGGGAGGTGCTCGGGGCGTGGGATCTTCAACTTCCGATTGGCCGTGGGGCGGCGGGAGTGACGGGGCAGTTGCTTGGTCCAGAAATGGAAACGAAAGGCACCGAGGATGTTTTTCATCATCGAAAACAGGGTTTCTATGCGGGTCCGGCTGCCATACAGCTCGATGGCGGTGGTCGCTGAGAGCGTCAGATCGGAGGACATCAGCACAATCGGGCCGCGGGAGGTGATGGCGAAGATGAACAACAGCCAGTCCCCGAGGGGTTTCCACAGTAACGGAATACGCATCAGTTGGACCGCTTCGAGCTTACCGTAGACGTGACACTGGACGGTGTGAAACAACTGCGGATGATCGAAACACGCCATCAGATGCACTTTGTCGCCATAGCGTGGTTGCGGCCCCCGGCGGCCGGGCGGCTTGGGCTCGGCCGGGAAATAGGCTACGTAGTTTTTTTTCGCCCGCGTCAGGATCGTCAGATACGGTTGTTTCAAAATGAGCGAATACACCGAGCGGGCCAGGCGAAACACCCCGGCGGTGGAGAAGAATGCATCCAACACCAAAAACGCCGGACGGTCGTGACTGACGGCGAAGCTCAGCGCCATGTGCACCCCCCGCTCCGCCAAGCTCGGACCGGGGCGCGCCGAGCCGGGCTCCCCTTCGCCCCGATGGCAGAAGCCTTGATGGATACGAAACGCCAACGGCAAACAAAAACACGCCCTCAGCGAGCCCACCACCAGACCGACCGCGCCCCAACAGTGGCCGCGGAAATAGGAGGGCTTGCGTTGTGTCTCCGAGGTCTCACGCAGCGATACCACCCCGGGCATTCGCCCTCCGTCCTTGACCACATGGGTATGATCGCCCAACAACACACACCGCCCCTCGACCTCGACCGTGACCGCCTGGCTCAACACATAGCGCTGCCATGCCGCCAGGAGTTCATCATCGCTATAGGCCGTGGAGCGAAAAAAGTGCAGCAAGCGATGATAGCCCCGTTCGTCTCCGCGCCAGAACCGACACATCGAGGTCACCCCGATCATCTCCGGGGCGGCCAGAAAACTCAACACCACCGCCGCGAACAGCAGCCAACTGCGGTGTCGGGAAAAGACACTTTGAAAGCTCTCTAGCGCGTGATATACGTATCTCAGCATGGATTCTCCTTGGGCTACCGAGGTGCTCAAACGCGGGTAGCTCGAGGGAATTCATGCTGCTTTTGGGCAAGACAAGCAAGGTTTTTCGGTGACAGAACTTATGACTGACGAGTTAATACGTTAAGGCGAGTAATTCTATTATAGCGGTAATTAATTGGGTTCAGTACAATATCCGCAGTGCTTAAACCACCCTTTGATATCGGTTTCTGTCACGGCATCTAACGCATTTCTTATTTCACCCTCGAGGGCATCTCTGGTGCGTGCCGCCGAGCCCCGAAGAAAGGCTTTCACCTTCGACCAAAAGAGTTCAATGGGTGAGAAATCCGGTGAATAGGGGGGCAAAAAGTGTAACTCAGCCTGCTGCGCTTCCATCGCTTCTTGAATCCCCTCGACTTTGTGACTGCTCAGATTATCCAGCCACACTGGATCGCCCGGCTGTAAGGTGGGAACCAGCAACTGCTGGATAAAGCGGGTAAAGGCATTCCCGTTGATGGGGCCGTCGAGTTCCATGATCGCACGCACTTCCGTTACTCCTAACGCACTCACCAACGTCAGATTCGGTCCCGGGTTTACCGGTTTGTCGGCATGGGCACGACAACCGCTCGGGGCCCGACCATAGCGGCGTGCCATGCCGAGGTTGACGCCCGCTTCATCAATGAAAAGCAAGCGCGTCGGGTCCATCTGGTCGTGTACCGCTAGCGTGCGGGTAAATCAAAATGATCAAAAACTCCCCCCTTTTGGCGAAAAAAAGCCATCGTCAGGGGTCAAGATCTGTTGATCGGGTTAGCAATTTTGGTTTTTTCCGCACCTCGCCGAGATGAAATTCGTCAGCAAAAGCCTCATTCCCGGCCGTTTGCCGGGAGGCGCGCAAGCGCCAGCGCGCGGCGCCTATTCCAGCGCCGGTTGCGACCATGGCGGGACCCGAAACAGCAACAGCTCCCGCACGCTCCAGGCG
>JBAPTW010000370.1:0-4064 GCA_049282355.1 Gammaproteobacteria bacterium
CCGCGGGAGCGGCCCGGCGTTCCCCCCAGCGCGCCAGCAGTAAGGCCGCGTAGCGCTGGGCCGCCGCTTCGATGCTCGGTGGACCGTCCACGGGTAACAGCGCTTCCTGGCCGTGCCTCAGTTCCTCAATGCGCGCGCAGAGCGCCGGCCAGTGCTCTCGGGGAACCGGGAAATGCCGACCGAGATTGAGCACGGTCACGGCACGCACTTTCTGGCCGTGCCGTTCGGAGCGGACGAGGCGATGCGTGAAGTAGGTTTCGCCGGTGGCGGTACTTCGGGTTTGCGTGCGACGGACGTACATGCGAAAACCCTACCGCGCAACCCCACGGGGCGCAATAGAGGTCCAGAAATATTATGGCTCTACTTTTCGTGAACCGAATACCATGTCTCTATATTTCAATCAGTTGTGTTCCTGTTGGCCGTTGAAATCAGCCAAAACCGGCGGACCAGCGTGAAAATTAGGTTAGGCGGATCTCTCGAGGTCGAGGTCACCGATCCCAAGCACCCGCTGTTTGGGCGACGGTTTGCCGTCATTGCGTTGCCCACAAACGGTGATTCGGTGGCCGTGTTGTATCAAGACGCCATGCATCTTCGCCTCCCGTTAGCCTGCACCTCGCTAATGCCGGCTGGACAGGGCATTGGCACGAAGCTCACGCTGGCAAGTGTGACCGACTTGGTCACGCTGGCAACTCAGTGTGAAGTGCTATGCCTATCCCCCCAAACGCCGTCTGGAACCGCCTGCCCCAGGCGCTCCAAGACCAAATCCGCCGCGACCTAACGGCTGTCCTACAGGAGGTGGCTATCTGAGCCCATCCCCTCGAAAAGGTAAAAATTAGCGCGAGCTAATATTCCGTTTACCTTTCAGGCCCCAATGCCCGGAAAACCAGAAGCTCCGGAGACTAATCGATGCCAGGAAGCTGTCCTTGGATCAGCTGACCCTCGATCACGTTTTGGTCGCTTCCCACCTCCCCTTCGATGATCAGGGACAGCAGACCGTAACCGACCTTCCATCGTGTCGTGCCGACCAGCACACCGGCCGTTTTCGGGTTCAGCTTGATCACCTCTCCGAATTGCTCGTTGCCCTTGCGATCCTTGAAGGCCACTTTGTCGCCAATCTTCAGGCTGTTTCGGTCGAGCTTGCCGATCGGATTCGAGATCGCGACATCAGCGCGATCAAGGTTGATGAAGTAGAAGGGGATGTTCCAGAGCGCCCCGTCGTGGCGATTCTTGACCAAGACCTTCGTCCTCTTCAGCTCGACGATGCTCGCCTCGATCAGCCGGTTCTCCTCCGCCTCGAAGTACTCGATATCCTGCCCGACTCTCAACGAATTCTTGATCTGCCTGATTCTTGCCGGGTCTTCCAGGCTACGGCGAATGGCCTGCTGGAGGCGATAGAGCTCAAACAGGGACGCCTTGTTCAGCGCTTCGAGGATCTGGGAATAGTTCATGCGATGCCCTCGTTCCCACCAGCATGGGCCCTCTTGCGCTTGGCCAGATAGGCGAAGAAGGTCCTTCTTCCAACACCGGCAACCGCGCAGGCCTCGGCGGCGGTCTTCCCGGAGTTCTCATACAGGATTCTGGCGTTCTCGAGCTTTTTCGCATCGGTCCGCGGCCGTCCGCCGCTTTTGCCGCGAGCCCTCGCCGAGGCGCGACCAGCCGCGGCTCGCTCGGCCCGCAGTTCCCGCTCCATCTGGTGAATCGCGCCCATCATCGACAGGAAGCAGCGCCCCGTGGCGCTGGCGGTATCGATGCGCTCGCGCAACGACACTAGCTCGATGCGACGTTGCTGAAGTGTCTTGGCCGTTTCCAGGAGATCCAGCAGCGAGCGCGTCATGCGGCTGAGTTCCGTAACCACCAAGGTATCGCCAGAGGGCAGGTAGGCCATCATCTGCTCCCAACCGGGCCGGTCCAGCCGGGACCCGGTCATCCGGTCGGTAAAGATCCTCTCGCAACCGGCCTCGCGTAGCGCATCCATCTGCGAGTCGAGATTCTGACCCTGACTGCTGACGCGAGCGTAGCCGACTCGGTTCGCTGATGGTGCCGTGGCGGGCAAGGTGTTGGCCCAGGTCGTGCCAAAAGCTGTCGTGCCTGTAGTATAAATGCACGATGATTACAGCAACAGTTTTTGCACGGCTCCAGATGGGAGGAAACGAGGTCTCGGGGGGAATGGAGCCGTCGTGCAAGAAGTGTACTTTCTGCACTCCCTGAGCCTCGCCGTCCGATGGCCGCCGATTCGCGCCGCCTGTCGATCCTGACCGCATCGGAGGTCGACGACCTCTACGGCCTGCCGCGTTTTACCGAGGATGACCGGCAGCTCTATTTCGAGCTGAGCCCGGCGGAGCGCAAGGCCGTGGATGGCGTGCACACCACATCGGCCGCCGTGCATCTCGTTCTTCAGCTCGGCTACTTCAAAGCGAAGCGGCGATTCTTTGTCTACCAGCACGCGGCGGTGCTGGATGACTTGCAGCACATCCTGCGGCGTTACTTCCCCGAGCGCGACTTGGATACCGTCAAGCCGTTGTCCAAGCCGACCCGCCTTGGCCAGCAGGAGATCGTGCTCGGCTTGTTCGGCTACCGCCTGTGCGACGACGCCGCCCGAACGGACCTGGAACGCAAGGCACGGCGCATCGCCATGCTCTCGACGCAGCCGGTCTATATCCTGCGTGAGGCGCTGAAGTATCTGGAGCAGCAGCGCCTGGTCGCACCGAGGTATAGCTTCCTGCAGGATCTGGTCGGCCGGGTCGTCGCCGGTGAGCGTCGACGACTCACGCAGCTGCTCGAGCAAGCCCTGACGCCAGAGGTGCAGCGGCAATTGGACGACTTGCTGGAGGCGGACGAAGGCATCTACCGTATCCGCGCGCTGCAACGCGAGGCCAAGAGCTTCGCCTACATGGAGCTGCACCAGGAGGTCGAGGGCCGCCGGATCTTCGAGCCGTTGTACCGGTTCTCGCGCGAGTTTCTGCTGACCACGGGCCTGTCCAACGAGAGCGTCAAGTACTACGCCTCCCTGATTCCGTTCTACACCGTCTACAAGCTGCGGCGCATGGCTGTGGCGACGACGCGCCTGTACCTGCTGTGCTTCGCCCATCAGCGCTTTGGCCAGATCAACGACAATCTCACCGACGCGTTCATCCATCTCGTCGATCAGTATGAAAAACAGGCCAAGCAGGCCGCGGAGGAGGCGGCGCGCCAAGCGTTGGATGAGGCGAGCGAGCACCTGAAGTCCGCCGGGGCGGTACTGAATCTCTTCGTCGATCCCTCCATCCCGGCCGAGGTGCCCTTCGAGCAAGTGCGAGCGCAGGCGTTTGCCCTGCTCGAGCCCGAGCGATTCGCGCAAGTATCGGCGTATCTACGCGACGTTGAGTTCGACAAGGCCGCCAGCGAATGGGCCCACTACAAGACACTGTCCGCGCAGTTCAAGCGGAACCTGCGCCGCTTGTTTATCGCCCTGCAGTTCGCCGGCAGGGTCGAGGATGCACCATTGATGGAGGCCGTGGTCTTCCTGCAGGATCTGCTGCGAAACGGACGCGCGCCGCGGCGCGTCGAGCCGGCAACCTTCCCCACGGCGTTCATACCGAAGACCTTGCGCCGGCATCTGTTCGTCGAGACGGAAGATGCCCCGATGAAGAAGCGGCTGCAGGTCGACCTCTATGAGTTTCTGGTCTACCGCCTGGTGCACAACGCCTTGGAGGCGGGCGACCTGTATGTGGCGGACAGCACCGAGTTCCGCCGCTTCGAGGACGACCTGATCGGCGACACCCGCTGGCAAAACAAGGACGAGGTGCTGCGCGAGGTCGGCGCCCCGATTCTCACGGCCCCGATCGAGGAGACCCTGGCGGCTTTCCGCGAAGAGCTCGATGCCAAGCTCGAATCGGTCAATGAGAACATCGACAGCGGTCGGAACAAACACATCAAGATCACCGGCGCCGGCGAGAAACGCCGCTGGACGCTGAGATCCCCTGGCATTGAGCAGCCGACCGAAAGTCCCTTCTACAGCCGGTTGCCGGTGATCGGCATCGCCGACTTGCTGTGGTTCGTCGCCGAAAAAACGGGATTCATGGACA
>JBAPTW010000371.1:0-17232 GCA_049282355.1 Gammaproteobacteria bacterium
GAATGCAGCGCTGAACCACTTTCGTGTCGGTTTGCACAACGTAAATGCGTTGATCTCCAACGAAGCCACCTCCGGCCGTGTCTTGCCAAACATTGTTGCGCTTCTGCGTTGCGTAGTCCTGCCAGTATCTTGCAAAGCGAAGTGTTTTCCCCTTGCGGATGAGGCGCTGAGCCCGACCCAGTCGCCCCATATTCGACTCCGTTGTTGTCCAGTGGCGAGTCTTGGGCACGGTGTACCGCTCGCCCTCGAACTCGAAGACATAGCCCAGAGAGTCAATCCAGCCAGATGAGTTCAGGGGATTTCGTGCTATTAAATGACCTCGCTTGAGCAACTCGGAGGGTTTGTCGAATGACACTTCGCTTGCGGGACGACGATCGAAAGGCCCGCTCTCGAAAGTGTCGAAGAACATGAGGTCGTCAAAACCGACCTCTTTCACTTCCGGTATTGAACGAAACTTGAGCGCCTGCCTTGACCTTGCATACCAGACTATATGGTCGAAGTTGCTTTGTAGGTAAGAGGTATCGAATGCGCCGCTCTTTTTGAAGTGTATGACCGCGACAAGATTGTTTTCTCCAAAAACCTCATCCATCACCGCTCTAACCCGGTGCACATTCTCATCGCCTATCTGTACGAATATCGACCCCGAATCCGCCAACAAATCCCGCGCCACGGTCAATCGGTCCCGCAGATACGTCAGGTACGAATGAATTCCATTGCGCCAGGTATCACGAAACGCCTTGACCTGCTCCGGCTCACGCGTGATATGGTCAACCTTCCCGTCTTTCACGTCGCGGCTGGTTGTGGACCACTGGAAATTCGAGTTGAACTTGATCCCGTAGGGCGGATCGAGGTAGATGCACTGCACCTGTCCGCGTAGCCCTTCGCGCTCGGCCAGTGACGCCATGACCTGCAGGCTGTCACCGAGGATCATACGATTGGTCCAGTTGGCGTCGTGCTGGTAGAACTCGGTTTTGGTGGCGTCGTCCGGCAGGCCATTGAAATCGGCGAAGAGATCGATCTGCTCGTCGCTCGCTTGGCTTTCAGCCGCCGTGCGGCGCAGCAGGTCGTCGATCAAGATCTTGGGGTGCACCTTCTCCTGGATATAAAGCGGTGGTGCATGGACAATCAGGTCCGACCAGTCCTGCTCGTCCTTGCCGCGCCAGACGAGTTGCGGGTCAAGATCACGATTGCGGCGCTCGTAGGCCACTCGAACCGGGTTCTGTTCCTCCTTCTGCATGACCGACTGGTATTCAGCCGTCGGGATATTCTTTCGGGTCGCCTCCTCGTGGGTCAGCGTCTCGACGGCTTTCGCGGTCTCCTTCTTTGCCATGGGTTTCTAATTTTCCAGGGTTTGTTTCGCCGGCGTCGCCTTGCCTCTCAGCCGCCCAACTCGTTTCTGATCCATGCCGGATTGCGCCGGCAGTCAAGCACCGCGTAAACCAGGATGGTGTCATTCTCCGTGCGATAGTAGACCGCAAAGGGAAAGCGTTTCGACAGCAGCCGATGATATTTGCCGAAGTGCAGATGATGGACGCCGGCGTTCACCAGCAGGGACTCGATATCCGAATACAGCGAGTCCAAAAAGTAGCTGCCAATGCCCTCGGCCTGCTTTTCATAGAACCGGAAGCCGTCGAGCAGATCGCGGCGCGCCGAGGGCAGTATCCTGATCTTCACAGGATATCTTTGTCGAGTTTCCGCTTGGCGGTTTCCCAGTCCTCGAACTGCTCTTCGCCGCGTTCAAGCGCAGCCTCGCGCTCGGCCAGCACCTCACCATGCCAGGCGGGGGACGGCATCTGCGCGGCTCGAGCACACAGGTCATCCCATAGGGATTCCATAGCCTGGAGCTTCTCTTCGATGGTCATGTCCTGCAATGGAATAGACGTTGACATGATTCCTCCTTAACCGTTTGATAGGCGTGCCGGCTCATCCAGCAAAACCTCGATCATTTTATTGAACTCCTGTTCGACTTTGGCTTCGAAGTCGGACTGCATCTCGTAGACGTCCACGAACTCGGCGAACGCCCAGCGGCCATAATGGACGTGATTGTTCACTCCGGGCACCCAGTACGCTTCCATGGTGGCCTTCTTCTCCTTAGCATCCTCCCGTCGATAGCCCTTGATCTCGACGATGAGATGCAATGGGTCGTCATCGGCGCGGCCATCATCCACCACCACGATGAAGTCCGGAATGTAGGTCCGGGTTTCCGAGCCGTAGCGGTACGGCACCTCCAGGCCCAGGTTGTGGTTTTTTACGTAGGCCTTCACCCGCGGATGCGCTTCGGCCACGCGACAAAACTCCGCTTCCCAATCGCTGTCGAGGATCACCCAGTTGATATGGCAGCGCCGGGCGTCCGTTTCGTACCGGCTGGTCTTCGAGGTACTGAAGTTAACGTAGGCCGTCGACCCGATGGGATTGTAGGGATCGAGCACCACCTTCACCGGGCGGCTGCCGATCTCGGCGCGCGTGATGGCGGCCGTGATGCGCTCGCAGGCCATGTCGCCCAGCTCCTGGTACATGAGTTGGGCGGGATAGGTGCCACCCTTGCACGTCAGACAGGTATCCAGCCACTGCTTGGTGATGCGCTTGAGCTGCCCGAAGAGGTGGAGCTTCGGCTCCGCTCCGGGGTCGCGCCATTTGGTGTACAGCAGGCGCTGGGTGATGTGAAACAGCAGTGTGGAACGCCGCAGATCCCCGGTGTGGATGAGGTTGAGGTCGACTCCCTCGCCGATGATGCCTTGATTGCGGGTGATCGACGGGCCCACCAAATCAGGCGTAAGCTCGAGCACGGAGTCATCCGTGAACTCGGCCGTGAGCCGCTCTTCGGGCAGCTCCACCCGGTACCCGGCAACCCGGGGGAATCGTATCACGAGCGCGTCCCGCTCCGGCCGAACGGCCTTGACCTGGATTGTCTCGCGGGGCGGCTGCGGCGGCGCCACGACCGGTTTCGCCGTGAAGTCGAAGGGTATGCCCAGTATATCGGCGTACTCGACGTTGAACCGATCTTCTTCATTCAGATCGTAGGACTGCCGGCGCAATGCCCTTCCGATCACCTGCTCGCAAAGCAACTGTGTGCCAAAGGCACGGACACCGAGCACATGAGTCACGGTATTGGCATCCCATCCCTCGGTGAGCATGGAGACGGAGACGACACAGCGGATCGAGTCCCCCAGACGACCCGGTTTGCCGACGGTGTTCATGACCTCGCGGAGTAGGCCCTGGTCGGCGATGTTCTCCGCCTGCCGGCGGTCGCCGGTGCGCTCGATGATTTCGCGGCGAAACCGATCGATCTCGTCTGATGCCATATGGCGAAAGTTCTTGTCGAGCGCATCCCCGGATTCGAGCTGCTCGCTGTCGATCAACAGCGTGCGGGGACGCGGGTACTGGTTACCGTGCTCGTCGAAGTTTCGGAATAACGTCAGCCGTCCGTTTTCCAGCGTCGTTGAGCCGTCTTCGTTCGCCCGAAAAAAGCCCGAGATGTAGTCGTAGACGAGCTTGGATGTCGACGTGTTGTTGCAAACGACAATGAAACAGGGTCGCACGCCAATACCGGCCTTCTCCCAAAGCTCATAGGTCTTCTGGTAATGCCCGTAAAGCGCTTCGAGTGCGGTCTGCAACTCCACCGGCAAGCTGAGGGGATCGAGCGTCTTGGCCTTGCCCCGGCCCTTCTTCGGCATGCGGGTGCGGATGTGTTCCCACAAGTTGCGAAACTTGGGCATCTCGCCGCCCGGAATATTGTCGGCAACCGGTACTCTGGGCAGTTTGACGATGCCGCACTCGATGGCTTCCATCAGCGAGAAGTCGCTCAGCGTCCACGGGAACAGCGTGCCTTCGGCATAGCCGGATCCGCTGAGAAAAAAAGGCGTCGCGGAGAGGTCGATCACTTGATTCACCCCGAGTTTGCGATTGACCGCTTCGAGGCCTGATATCCAAAGCCGCGCGGCTTCCTTGTTCTTCTCGGCTTCCTCCTTATCGTCACCCTTCAATTCGCCTTCCTGCTCTTCGCCTCGCTTCTCGCGGTAGCAGTGATGGGCTTCATCATTCAGCACCAGGATGTTCTTCAAACCCAATAGCTCGGGCATGACCCGTTGCAACGTTTGACCCTCGGTTTCCAAGGTGTTGAGCGCCCCACCGCGGCCCTGGATCAGGGAACGCCCGCCCTTGGAAAGCTCGATGCGTTCGCGGGGCTTGAAAGCGTGATAATTGATGATGACGATCTTTGCGCGCTCCAAGTCAGCTAGCATGTCACTCGGGATCAGTTCACGGCTCTGGTAGTAGCTGTCCGGGTCGTTGGGCTGTAGAACGCGAAGACGGTCACGAATCGTGAGGCCCGGTGTGACAACCAAGAACCCGCGCGTGAATCGTTTACTCTGGGGTCTGCGCACGGCATTGATGGTTTGCCAGGCGATCAGCATCGCCATGACGGTCGTCTTGCCAGCGCCTGTCGCGAGCTTCAGCGCGAGCCGCAGCAACTCGGGATTGGCGTCGTTGTTGGCGTTGGCGAGGTGTTCCAGAAAGCGCTTGCCGGCAGTCCCCGCATGTGGCGCTACTTCGGTCAGCCAAATGGCAGTCTCAACGGCTTCGATCTGACAGAAGAACGGTCGAATGCCACTGAATCGGTGGTGGCGCCAGTGTTGGAGCAGTCTCGCCGTGCCTGGGGTCACTTGCCACTGATTGGGTGGTAGTGTTCGCCACCGGTAGACCTGCTGACGAACGCCGTTGATGATGGCGGTATGGTCGTATCGCTGCTCCTCGGTCGAGAGACCCTTGCCCTCGTCGAATAGCAGGGAGGTTTGCTCTAGAGAATCTTTGCGCTTTTTCGGCTTCGGGATCGGCGTGATGAACTCGGCGCGCCTTCGGGCTTCAATGATTCGCTGGGTCGGCTGACCTGATTCATCTAGCTCCCAGTGCCTACTGGGGTATTCGTAAGGCGAGTTGAGAATGGGTCTATCGAAGAACGGGTTATCCATGCCACCAAATTCCCTGCTCGCCGCCTTGACGGCTAACATCTACTTCAGTGTCGCAAGTGGTCCCTACGCGAGCGGCTTCATCCCTACGGAATTTCCACAGGCGCCCAACCTTGTGTGCCGGCATGCCCTTGCCGTCGATCCATTTGTATTCGGTGTAATGCTTCGCTCCAAGATCGTAGGGATCAATGGGGTCAGACTCGATTGAAAGCTTCCCATGCGCTATCTTCTTCCCTGAGGCAAGCTAATGAGCGATAAGCGCCTCACAACGAGCCAGCATATGGCTTACCAATTCTGCTGAACGATGCTTAGCTTTGCAACCACAATGCATTAGCCGGCGCGGCGAAAATTATCGGCTGCGTATTGAAGTCTTGAATCAATCCACTCTGACCCCATTGATCCTCTTGTCGCGTTCAGACCTTAGAATGGCAGCGGGATGTCATCTCCAGGTCCTCTTGACCTTGATCATGGCTCACCGTTGGTGCCCTCTGATAGGGTTTATGGTACGTCCTTCTTAATCGTGTTCTGACAACAACTTGGACTTTGAGCTTTAAATGCCGGCTTGATTCTTAACGGTTTGTTCACCACTGGGGTGTAATATCCGATGCAACTTCCTTTACAGATAGCTTTTCGCAACGTTGACTCATCTGCGGCGGTGGAGGCCTACGTTCGGGAACGCGCCGAGAAATTGGACAAGTTCTACGACCGCATCATGGCTTGCCGGGTCGTGATCGAAGTCCCGCATAGGCATCACCACAAGGGCAATCTCTATCGTGCCCGTATTGATCTGACGGTGCCCGACGGCGAGTTGGTCTTTTCCAAAGAGCCTGGCGATGAGCACGCCCATGAGGACATCTACGTCGCCATTCGCGATGCCTTCGACGGCGCTCAACGGCAGCTCGAGGACTACGTGCGCCGCCGCCGCGGACACGTCAAGACACACGAAATCCCGAACCACGGACACATCACGGAGCTTCACCTCGAGGACGGTTTTGGGCGCATTCAGACCACGGATGGCAAGGAGATTTATTTTCACCGCAACAGTGTCGTGAACGCACCCTTCGAGAGCCTCACTCTCGGCACGGATGTGCGCTTCACTGAGGAAGCCGGGGATAGCGGACCCCAGGCCAGTACTGTGCAGGTGATCGGCAAACACCCTATCGTCGGTTAAGCGCTCACCGATAAAAAAAGGGGCCCTGACAAGAAGGGGGCCCCTCAACTGGGAGGACATGCCATGTAAAAGCACTGTCCAAAAAGACAGGCACGGCGTCCTAGAGTTCCAACAGCGGCGACAGTTCGGTTACACTCATTTTCTGGCCAGTGTGGCTGGGGCCCGATGGTTACTGCCAAGTCGTTCGGGCCATAGCGACGTGACAAGTCCGCCACTGCTCCCCGCCATGACGGCTGGCTCCTTAATAATTATTCTCCATCGCGCCCTCGTCTCAACTGACCGGGTTTCGCATTCGCTGTAGGGGTATTTAGCAAACGCTGTTTTGTCTCGAAAGGAAAATATTGCGTATGAGGAGCATCGGACAATGAAAGAAGAACGGCATTGCGCCACCTGCGCCAACTGGATCCCGCAGGAATCCGCCTCCGCGGAAGGCAAAGAATCCCTGCTCTCAAGCCGCGGGGAATGCCATCGATATGCACCGCGGCCGCTCATCTTAGAGCGCCAAGCGGCCGGGGATGCACAGCTCGTCTGGCCAGAGACCCGAGCCGTCGATGTTTGCGGAGAATGGTACTACGGCGGACCGCGGCTCAGGCCACAAGAAACGCCCTCTGTCCTGGAGAAAGAGGAACCCCCAACCCTGCTCGCCGCAAACGAGCTTGAATCGGGCACGCCGCCACGACGATCAACGACCTGAGCCGTATTTATCAGCATGGTTCCCTAGTGCCCGCTCTTAGCCTCAGCGGTGACCTCATATTCAGGTCGTGGTGTCTTCTTCGTGAATGGCGGAAGTACGGGATATTCGACTTGCGGCTGAGGGCCGGTCAGGGAGCCTAAAAAGGTTACGATAGCGGCCACCTCCTCGTCGGTGAGATCGCTGCCGAGCTGGGTCGATCCCATGATCCCGACCGCTTGTTTGAGGTCCCAAACCTTGCCCGTATGGAAATAGGGCGGTGTCAGCACGACGTTACGCAGTGGTGGCGCGCGGAAAACATATTTATCGGTAGCCGTTTGCGTGACCTTGAAGCGGCCTTCATCCTCTGGAGGCAAGAGCTCGGCACCTGGCTTTTCGACAACACCAAACGGATAGTAACCGTTTCCCCCAACATTGACGCCGTTGTGGCAGCTGGCACAACCCTTATCCATAAACAGTGCAAGACCCTGTTTTTCCTCGGCACTGAGCGCCTTCTCGTCGCCGCGTAGGAATTTGTCGAAGGGGGCGTCGGGAGTCAACAAGGTTGCTTCGAAGGCTTCGATTGCCCGGGCCATATTTTCAAAACTCACCGGATCGGCTTCCTTGGGAAACGCTTTCTCAAATGCCGCGACGTACTCAGGCATACTTTGCAGCGTCGCCACCACCCGCTCCGGCGTATTGTTCATCTCGACGCCGGCCTGGACGGGCCCCTTGGCTTGTTCTTTGAGATCCGCAGCCCGTCCGTCCCAGAATTGGGCGATATTGAAGACGGCATTGAGTACCGTCGGCGAGTTACGAGGCCCTCTTTGCCACCCGTGGCCGATGGAAGTCTCCACCATATCCACTCCTGCCATACCGACATTGTGACAGGTGTTACAGCTGATGAGCCAACTCCTCGACAAGCGCGGCTCAAAATACAGCACCTTGCCAAGCTCGACTCGCTCCGGGGTAATAGCATTTTCCTTGAGTGCCGGCGGTTCATCGGGAATCGGCTTGAAAAGGCCCTGAGCACGCTGCAGCAGATCGCCTCCTGCCCACGCAATTCCCGGAACCAAAAATCCTATGAGTAACAGTCTTATCATATCAATTACCTCCTTCACTGGACTGCTTAACAAGCTTAGGCGTAGCCTCTTCGTGCAGTCGATTCCGGCCCGCGCTCGTGTTGGCCAACGCACCTTCGCGCTTGCGAGTGATCGTTCTTGGACACTGCATTGCTGACCTAACTTGGCGATGATTTATGACGCATCGATTGTCCGGCAACCGATCGAGCACGGCCATGAAAGCCATCAAACCTATCGCTCCACAAAGCGTTTCAGAGGCACGAAGGCGACCGGAAGGATGCTCCGTTCGCTCACGTGGCCTGCTCGATCCTTTACGATGAGCTTGAGGTCCTGGCTATAAGCACCCTTGTCCACGGGGATCACCATTCGCCCTCCGCGACTCAACTGCGCTACTAAGGGTGGGGGTACTTCACGAGCCGCGGCGGTTACCACGATGGCGTCGAACGGCGCCTGCTCGCGCCAACCCTCATAGCCATCGCCAAGCCGCACCTGGACGTTGCCGTAACCGAGCCCCCTAAGCCGGCGTCGAGCCGCTTCTGCAAGCGCGGGCACACGCTCGATGGTGTAAAGCTCGCTGGCTAGCTCCGCCAGCACAGCCGCCTGGTAGCCTGAGCCGGTGCCGACCTCCAATACCACATCATCGACTCCAATCTCCGCAAGGTCGGTCATCAAAGCGACAATGTACGGCTGGGAAATGGTCTGTCCATAGCCGATGGCAAGCGGCCCATCAATGTAAGCCACCGCCTCCTCGCTGGGCGGTACGAATCGATGTCGCGGCACGCTGTGCATGGCCTTCATCACCTCCGGGGCAAAGTGACTGCGACCGGTCCAGGTCACGGTATCCTGCGCTTCTACCTCAATCCCGCGCACCATCTCATCGCGCTCCCGCGAGTGCTCACCTTGGCCACTCTTTAGGGTGAGGTTGCCACGCCCGAAAGGCCAGCGATTGCTCTCAATGCGCCCGTCTAACAAGTCTTTCCACAGAGACCCGAGGCCCGTAAGCTGCTGCTGAACGATGTCACCGATGGGGCCGCGTAAATCGTCCAAAGCACGCACATCCGCGGTACGCACCTGAACATCAACGAGATGCGGTTCCGCAATGGGTTGGCCCATCTGGCTCACCAGGGCAACCCCTGCCTCAGTTACCTCGGGGAGCGATCGCACCAGGGCATCGGCCATGAGGCCCGCACCGAGATTGTAGAGCTTGCCCACATGACTCACGGGATTCTTGCCCGCCACCGATTCGAGCGTCATCAGACGGTAAGGAGTGATGAGACCGTTGGCTCGGTTGCCCCGCCCTGCCTCTCCATCCTCGCCGGCCTCCGCCGAGGTACCGGTTACGGTCAAGTAAAGCCGTTGGCGGGGAACATCGTCGGCAACATTGACCTCCACGGTCACATTGCGATCGGTGAAACAGCGGGCGGTCTGAGCCGCTAGCTCGACGAGATCGGCTTTCTGTCGGGCATATTCTTCGATGCCCCCTAGGAACCGACCGATGAGCGCGACGGCGATCGTCAGATGGATGGCCTCGGCGCAGCGCACTCCCATGACCTTGATATCTTCGCCAACGGCCCGCTGCTCCGCTTTTCGCGCCACTCGGTTGAGACGGCCCTCCACCCGGTACACGATATTCTCTAACTCTGTGAAGGGAGCAAAACCCACACCGCAGCAGGTATCATTGGCAAGCCAAGTACTCGTTTCCCGTTGCCGACCAAAAAGCGCGACCAAGTCCCTGGAACCGCTGCGAATAAGGCAATGCACCCGGACATGCTTCTCGGCATCGAGCGCATGCAGATTGCGCCCCAACCAGTTGCGGGAAACCTCAACAGCAAGCTTCTCCACCGGGACCTGCGTCCCTTGAAACTCCCGCACCGCCCGCCCGGCGAGATACAGATCGATGGGCTCCCCCAGGGCACCACCGCCAAAGGAGGGCTCGGCGCTACCTCCCGAAAGCAGCACTTTGTCGACGTTGTGATGCAGGATCGAATCAAAGTGCTCTCGGTAAAAACGCGCCAGCGCAAGACTCAGCCCCTCGGCCAACGCATCACAAATGCTATCCGGATGACCCCGCCCCTTACGCTCAACAATCTCCACCTGTTGGTGATCGAGCGCAGGGTGTGAAATTTGGCCAATGTTGACTTGCACGTGACTCAGAGAAAAAATAGGCCTTTAAAAAACCGGGTTCCTAGACGAGCCAGCTCAGCTCCCATCCACGGGAGCGCGCCACATGACGGGATCTAGGACCGTAGGCGTTCATCGACAAGGTGCGCCAGATCCTCTGATGCGGGCATCTGGCGTGTATCCAGGGAAATACAATGGCTTAGCTCATCGTCATCCAGCGGCTGTTGGGTTTGCAACTGCACCGTTAACACCTCGATGCCCGCTTCGGAGACCATATTACCCTCTTGAGCACGATATCCTACCCGTTCTCGCAGTACCGTTTCAGGGGCCTGGCAATCGAGTATGAGGAACGGGACGCGCAGCCCAATGGCGAGCTGGCGCAGACGATCGCGCTCGGATCGCATCAAGAATGTGGCATCGATGATCACGGGTAGACCAAAGTCCAAGGCACTCGCTGCCAACAAGCTCAGACGTTCATAGGTCAACCGGGTCGCCTGGGGCAAATAGATACTCCTCCCGAGACCGGCGTGCGTTCGCGCATTCGGCCGAAAGCCATAGAGCCGCTTTCGTTCCACGTCAGACCTTACCAGAATGGCACCTAGTGATTCCACCAATGCGGCAGCCACGGTCGATTTACCGGAACCGGAAACACCGTGGGTAATGACCAACCCGCGGCGGCGCTCCTGCGAGAAACTCAACGCGAGCTGGAGGTAGCCCTGGTATTCATGCCACTTCGACGCCGCTTGTTGCGCCAGACCTTCCTCTTCCCCTAGGCGCAGCAAAGCCACCTTGGCCCGCACCAAGGCTCGGTATACCAGGTAATAGCGCAGTACGCCCAAACCGGCATAATCGCCACTGCCTTCTAAATATCGATTCAGGAAACGGCACGCCAGCGTGGGGTAGCCCCGGTCACGCAGATCCATTACCGTGAAAGCCAGCTCACTCATCACGTCGATCCAGCGCAGCTGCTCATTGAACTCGATACAATCAAACGCAATGATTCGTCCCTCAAGGAGCACCAAGTTACCCAGATGGAGATCGCCGTGACATTCTCGAATGAACCCCTGATCTTTTCGCGATCTGAACTGATGGCGACGGCGCGCAAACTCCTCCTCCACCCAAACCCGAAGCGCAGCCACCGCTCGCAGGTCAGCCGACTGCTTGAGCCACGGCTCAATGTGGGCGAAATTCTGTTGCGACCAGTGATGAACCTGATCCGGCTGTCCCAACGGCGACGCCGGCGCCGCGGGCGGAAGCTGCGCATGGCTCGTGGCAAGTGCAGTCGCCAGCTCATCGACATGGCCCGCAGTGAGCTTTCCCTGGGCAGCAATGTTGCTCAACAGGGCATCCTGCGGAAATTCGCGTATTTTCACCGCATACTCGATGGGTTCGCCCTTTCCTCCCAAGCGTGGCCGCTCAATACTGCCAGTAATGCGTACTACTTCGATATAAAGCTCCGGCGCAAAGCGACGGTTGAGACGAAGCTCCTCTTCGCAGTAAAAGCGGCGCCGCTCCAGGGTGGAGAAATCGGCGAACTGAAAATCCATGGGCTTTTTGATCTTGTAAGCATAAAAGCCCGTTAGCAACACCCACGAAATATGGGTCTCGACCAAGGAAAAGGCACGAATAGGGTGATCGTAAAGGCCGGTATTTTGTAATGCCGCTATGAGCGGATGCGCTGTTGCTGAATTCATCGCGGATAGGGGAGCGTCGCCTGTTGTCTCATGGGCTAGTGCGGTGCCAAAAGGCCATCCGCACTTGCGTCTTCGTCGCTCTCGTGACCATCAGGCAGCAGCGCCGTTACCTGGGATCAAGCCCCAGGACAAGCCAAGCCTCGCGTTGCCCGGCGGTGATTAACAGAAAGTCGGGCCATGGTCATCGTTTCCTCAGGTCACAATTCTAAAGATGACACCGAGCCCCGGATCGCTAGGCAGACGCGAGCCTTGCCGCAAGGGTGTGTCCGGCATGGATGCCGGGCTCAAGCTTACAAGGATGTATTCACGGCGTCCCTTAAGGCAAGGAACGCGGCTGCCACCTCATTCGAAGAGGCGGAACGATGACCATGGCCGAAAAGTCGCCAGCAGCGAGGCTTTATTTAGAGTCGACGGCTTTTGTTACTGGGCAATCGATACAGCGATATCTTCGTGCACCTTGAGCCGACCTACCGCCAGGCGAAAAGATGAATGCTGTGTGTGCCGTCCCATTGTCGCGAGCTCCTCCAGCTCCAATCCTGCCTCGTCCAGCACCCGGCGAAAATCCTCTTCGTAGGTCACCCGGCCAAAATGCATGGTCGTAAAGCGATGCAGCATCGGTTTTAGCTTTTCGAGAAACTTAGATTTTTTGTGATGAAAGGTCTGCGTGAAAAAAATGGGATCGCCGGGCACCAACAGCGTAGACGCATGTTGAAGCGCCTGCACCGGATCCGGGAGAAGCGGAAAGCTCGCGCTGAAATAAACGGCATCGTAGGGCCCGCCCTGATGCTCGTAGATCGACTCGAGGCGAGTAACGACGCGCTCAGCAAGCCCCACTTTATCAATGGCTTTGTTGCATTGCTTTAGGTAGTCCGCGTCAACGTCGAGCCCGAGAATATGAATATCTTTGCCGCGTATGAGATCGGCGTTGCGCGCGATCGCACCCCCCGTTCCAATACCGACGTCCAGTATATGAGCCCCCACAGGTAGGCGCTCCAATACTTCACGATACCATCGCGGAGTTAACCCCATGAGGGCAATATCGTAGATCCACGCGCGCACTCTACCTCTCCGCATCACTAAGCCGGCCGCAATCAGCTCCAACTTTGCATCGCGTTCGTCGATGCATCTGAACTATCGACACGCGCCCGATTCGACTGTCTGAGGTGGAGGGGCTCTCGTAAATGCACTTCGACCAACACTGAAATATATTCTTCTTTTACTTCTACAGCCATGGCTGGCACCTCGACGCAAAGACCAAACTTCGTCCACAATTCCAGGTGTGATTGGCCTCGTGGCTTCGGCCGAAGTCGAGAATGCTCACATTATCCGCCACACGCCCTGCCTCCATTCGGTTGTTGTTCTTAACTCCTGTACTGACTGGTGCAAAAAAGTATAACAGACTTGACTACCCGTGCTCATCTTGTTGATGTTTCGGCTGCCCATCGCGGCACATGCTCTTAAACACCGATACTGGATACCTGCACACGGTTTCTGCCTTCCCGCTTGGCGGCATAACAGGCGCGATCGGCAGCAGCGAGGATTTCGCTGAGGCTCCAAGAAGAGCCGCGAATGGCGACGACGCCGATGCTCACACCGAGCCTGAAACGCTCCCCTTCCCACTGAAAAGCATACCGCTCTAGCGCACAGCGAAGCTTGTCGGCCACTCGAAGCGCCTCCGACTGAGGGCAATGCTCTAGGAGAAGCGCGAACTCATCGCCGCCAAGACGCGCCAACGTGTCCCGATCGCGTACGGTGGAGAGAAATAACTGCGCTACCTGACGCAACAGCTCGTCCCCCGCCAGATGCCCGCAGGTGTCATTTACCCGCTTAAACCGATCCATATCCATGAACAGCAAGGCGTGTTGCTGAGAGCCGCAAACATCCCTCAGAACGCGCACCAACCGCCGCTCGAACTCCCGCCGATTCACCAACCGTGTGAGCGTATCATGAGAAGCCTGGTAAGCCACTTTGCGCAACAGCGCACGCACTGCATGGACGTCGCGCAGCACGAGAACCGCCCCAAGTATTTTGTCATTCGATCCCCTGATTGGCCCAACCGAGACATCGATAGGCACGCGCATTCCGTCGCGGCGAACCAGCACATCATTGAGACCGAGCCGAACCGGGCCGCCCTGTGCAAAGCAGCGAACGGTCGGATCGACAACTGCTTTCCCAGTTGTTTCGTCCACCAGTGGCAGGCAGTCCCCGAGAGATTGGCCGATGGCATCCTCGGCACGCAAGCCGGTCAATTCGCTTGCCACGGCGTTGAGGTAGCAGATCCGGCCACCAACGTCCGTCACAATGACACCATCTCCCATGGAGTCCAGCAATACGCGGCCCGGCCCGGAGCTTGCCATGCATTCCGACTGAGATTGTCCACTTCCGGGCAATCCACGCGTTGCACCCGCATTGTCCTGAGTAACCGGAGCCACTTAATCAACTCCGGGAGGCGCCAGAGTGCGTTCAACAAGGGTTGTCATTGCCACCCTCTCTAACCGAGCGTAGTCAGCGAATAGGTAGACGGTATGGCGAAGTGGCGGGAAAAGTAAATCCGGGTTTTCCACATCTCGATCCGGGATGGTCGGTATAGTCCCTACGAACGCCTTCCCGGGTCGCAACCCATGGCTCTTTCGATCACTGTGACCAACCCTGTCTCTCCAGGCTTTTCTTGAGTGAAACACCGTGCCCCTTTCCTTGAGGGGCACGATGCAGAATACGGCGTTGTAGTCGAATGCAAAACGGCCTCTAAATCAACCCTCCACGAAACTCCGAAGAGTTGCTGCCCGCTCTGCGGCACGCAAACCCTGCAATGCCTTGGCTTGAATTTGACGGATGCGTTCGCGGCTCACGTCAAACTGCTTGCTCACCTCCTCCAGCGTATAATCGCTATCCATGCCGATGCCAAACCGCATCGCCAACACCTTCGCCTCCCGCGGCGGCAGTGTCTTGAGCGCTTCACGCGTATCCCACTGCAGCGCCGCGCTGGCTGCCGCGTCCAATGGCGCATCAGCACCCGTATCTTCGATCAACGCTCCCAATGCCGTATCTTCATCTTCGCCGACAGGAGTCTCCATCGAAATCGGCTGTCTGCCGAGCTTGAGCACTTGCTCCACCTCTGCCGTCGTCATCTGCAATCGGCCGGCTAACTCCTCAGTACCGGCTTCTCGACCTCTTTCCTGTCGAATTTGACGAGAAATCCGATGCAGCTTACCCACCTTTTCCAGCATGTGCACCGGGACGCGAATGGTGCGCGCTTTTTCGGCAATGGATCGAGTAATTGCCTGGCGAATCCACCAATGGGCGTAAGTCGAAAATTTGAAGCCCCGCCGATAATCGAACTTGTCGACGGCCTTCATCAAGCCGATGTTGCCTTCTTGTATCAGATCCAGGAACGACAAACCACGATGCCAGTACTTCTTAGCGATGGATACAACCAGGCGCAGATTGGCTTCAACCATCTCATTCTTCGCGCGGCGCGCCTTGCTTTCACCGCGCATAAGCTGACGCGCGATGGGTTTGAGCTCCGCTACGGGTAGGCCCGCTAGCTGCTCGATTCGATCGAGCTTGTCTCGGGCCGGTCGCACCTCCACCGTGGGTGACGGCCGCATCTCTGAGGCATCGGACGGTGTCGCGGGCATATTCCTGGCCAGAATCCGCCGGTCAGCGCCCCCTCTTCGAGAAACATCCTGATGCGTCCGCGACTCGTCCGAAACAGCGTTACTCGTCTCCTGCGCTTGCTGCAACCGCCGTTCTTGCGCACGAGCCGCTTCCACCAGGCTACGAACTCGTTCGACAATCTTGGTTATTTGGCTGGACGAAAATTTCAGTCGACCAAGCTCCTGAGCAAGCTGCCCCTCAAGCCCTTTGACTGCGAGCAGATCAACACCCCGATGGCGCTCGAGCTGGTCACGCAGCTCGCGGATCCGTGCGAAACGCGCATCCGCATCCCTGAGATCCGCGACAACCTCTGCAGCTGTGTTGACCTCACCGCCGTCGCCATCGGCTTGCGCCGCAATGCTATCATCGGTCTGCGCAGCTTCACCGTTACGCCACCCGGTTATCACCTCCGCCAACCTCAACTCACCGGCCTCGATGCGATCAAAGAGTTCTATAATCAGCGTCATACTCAAAGGACACGCGGCGATGGCGTCGGTGCATTCTTGCATCCCTTCCTCGATACGACGAGCCAAGGTAATTTCGCGTTCGCGAGTCAGCAGATCGATGGCGCCCATTTCCTTCATGTACAAGTACATGGGATCACTGGTGCGGCCGAATCCGCTTTCGAGAGCGAAACTCAGCGCACCCTCTGCCTCGGCCGCAGCTTCTTCATCCGCTCCTTCCACGTCGAGCAGGAGCGCATCGGGATCCGGCGCCTCGTCGTAAGTCTCGATGCCGAGCTCGCCAAGCAGTCTCACGAGGCCTTCAAGACCTTCATAACCATCGGCATCTCGGCCGACGTCAACCAGGTAATCGTTAACTTCTTGCCAAGTAACGAATCCCCGCTCTCTGCCTCGCTCGATAAGGGCATTGAGCTGCAAGTGTGTCTCATCGCGGTTCATCAGCGTTTTCTACCAATTCAAGCATCATAACAATACCGGCACATTCGTATAGACGAATATGCTAATGGGTGGTTCCCTTGGCGAACACCGCCACCCTTGCCCAAAGAAGCCTCGAACAGCGATTTAAGGCAGCTTTCAAGACATATATTCCAACCGTACTGCGCCGAAATAATGGCTATTCGTTCGCAGTAACGACACCACCTCGCGCTGCCAGTTACCCGGGCTTGTCGGATCTCGGGACACGCCACACTGCGCCCCCGGCTCGATGCCAAAACCCAGAATTCTATTGTGCGCCGCACAATATCATATTGGTTGCTGTGTTGCAAAAACTCGCAGCTCAAAAAAATTGCAGTTGCCGTGGATCAAAAACGACAGGGACTGCGCAGTTGCACACTGCCAACGGCTTGGGCTCTGAAGCGCATTCGTGAGCCCGCTGATACGGCGGTGCTTCGGGATGAAACGCTTCGATACGG
Organism: Gammaproteobacteria bacterium; assembly: GCA_049282355.1. GTDB lineage: Bacteria > Pseudomonadota > Gammaproteobacteria > HK1 > HK1 > JAGTVB01. The sequence goes on from JBAPTW010000371.1 coordinate 16,735, forward strand.
TTATGAATCGAATCTCCGCTGATGGCAAATACCACTGGAGTCGCTTGATATCGTCGGGCGGGAAACCCAGTGGTGACAATCACCGACAAAAAATCCGCTCCCCATTGAAATTTTGATTTCCGTCCCCACGTTAGCGCTCGAAGGCAGTGAGTGCTAATCGATGCCTCTATCACATTGCTTTTATGTCAGAAGGGGCAAGAGAGCGCTCTCCATTCGCGATATTTCGATGTAGTTAGGGAGGTCAAGAGATGAATCTTCGTCCGTTGCATGATCGCGTGATTGTCAAGCGTGCTGAGGAAGAAACGAGATCGGCCGGTGGGATAGTGATACCCGATACCGCCGCCGAGAAGCCGATTCGCGGCGAGGTCAAGGCGGTGGGGTCGGGCAAGTTGCTGGACAGCGGCGAGATCCGCCCCCTGGATCTGAAAGCGGGGGACAAGGTGTTGTTTGGCAAGTATTCCGGGACCGAGGTCAAGATCGATGGTGAAGATCTGTTGG
>JBAPTW010000372.1:0-11900 GCA_049282355.1 Gammaproteobacteria bacterium
ATTGCAGGAAAACACGAGGGTTATTATGAAATTGTCCAATCGGCTACGGACTCCCACGGCCGCTTTTATTCACGATCTCATGGCTATCCCCGTCGCGTGGCTAGCGGCCTATTGGTTACGCTTTAACTTCGGTCCGATTCCCGATTATGTCTTTATGCGCGCCTTCTCGGTGCTGCCGGTGCTGATCGTGGTGCAGGGTGTGGTGTTTTGGTATTTCGGACTCTATCGCGGTGTATGGCGATTCGCGTCGATGCCCGATCTCGTGCGTATTTTGAAGGCCGTTATTATCGGCACCTCCATCGTCGGAGTCTGCATGTTTTTACTCACGAGAATGGAGGGCATCCCACGTTCGCTGTTTCCACTGCATGCCTTGCTGCTTGTCATTTTTGTTGGTGGGCCACGACTCGCTTATCGATGGTTTAGAGACAGTTACTACCTTTCCGCGCGGCCCACACAGACCGCACTCATCGTTGGCGCGGGGAGCGCGGGGGAAATGCTGGTTCGGGATTTACTCCGGGACAAAGCGTACGGCTATCATCCGGCGGCTTTTGTGGACGATGATGTCGCGAAGCAGGGTCGCGATGTTCATGGGGTGCGGGTCCTGGGAGACTGTAACGCGCTTTCTCGCCTGGTGGTGGCGTTGCAGATCGATGTCATTCTTATTGCCATCCCTTCGGCGAGTGCGCGCCAGATGCGCCGCGTTGTTGGGCTTTGCGAGGCTGCCGAAGTCCCGTTTCGAACGCTGCCGCGGATGCGCGATCTGATCAACGGCGTGTCGACAGTTACCAAACTGCGCGAAGTTTCCATCGATGATCTCTTAGGACGCGAGCCGGTGACGTTGGATTGGCAAGTGATTCATCAAGGTGTTGCCGGCAAGACAATCCTGGTGACAGGAGGAGGGGGCTCAATCGGTGCTGAGCTTTGCCGGCAGATCGTTCGGTTGCAGCCAAAGCACTTAGTCGTGTTCGATCAGAGCGAATACAACCTCTACGCCATCGAACAAGAGTTCCGGGAGTCGTTCCCAAAGCTCTGTCTGGATGTTTTTCTCGGCGATGTCTGCGACGCCGTCGCTGTGAACAAGGCTATTGACCGGCATCGACCTCAGACCGTCTTTCATGCGGCAGCTTACAAGCACGTTCCGATGCTGGAACCGCAGGTCCGAGAAGCGGTGCGTAATAATATCCTTGGCACCCAAAATGTTGCCTCGGCCGCTGTGAAGTATCATGTTGAGGCGTTCGTGCTCATCTCATCGGACAAAGCGGTGAATCCCTCCAGCATCATGGGGACGACCAAACGCGCTGCAGAGATCGTTTGTCAGGGCATTGGGCGTCAGCACCCGCAGACGCGATTTTTAACAGTGCGTTTCGGCAATGTTCTCGACTCCGCGGGGAGTGTCGTGCCGCTCTTTAGGCGCCAAATCGCGGCCGGCGGACCCATAACGGTCACTCATCCCGAGGTAAAAAGGTACTTCATGACTATTCCCGAGGCGTGTCAGCTCATCCTCGAAGCGGCGGCCATCGGGCAGGGAGGCGAGGTTTTCGTGCTGGACATGGGTGAGCCCATCGGTATTCGTTATCTTGCCGAGCAGATGATTGTATTGGCTGGTAAACAGGTGGGGCAAGATATCGATCTCACCTATATTGGACTGCGCCCCGGCGAAAAATTGGCTGAGGAGCTGTTTCATGAACAGGAGGGACTAACGGCCACCGGGCATGACAAGATCCTCCTGGCTAGACATCGCCGGGAGCCCAGCTGGCCTCGCCTGACCGCCTGGATGGCCGGGCTTGAGACAGCCTGCGAACATTACGATGAGGTCACTCTACGAGCCTTGCTCGGACAATTCATTCCTGAATTTGCCGCGTCGCCTGCCGAGCACGAGAGCAACATTATTCCACTAGGGATCGTGAAAAAATGAGTGTACTGATTCGCAAAGCGGTCTTTCCTGTAGCGGGCTTAGGAACTCGTTTCCTACCGGCCACCAAAGCCAATCCGAAAGAGATGCTGCCGATAGTGGATAAGCCGCTCATCCAATATGCGGCGGAGGAGGCTGTGGCGGCAGGGATCACCGAGCTCATTTTCATCACCGGCCAGGCGAAACGCGCCATCGAGGATCATTTCGATAAGGCCCGTGAGCTCGAAGCGGAGCTAGAGACTCGAGGCAAATACAAGCTGTTGGCTCAAGTTCGGGACATTTTGCCGCCCCAGGTAACCTGCGTGTACATCCGTCAACCTGAACCTTTGGGGTTGGGTCATGCGGTTTTGTGCGCGCGATCCGTGATTGGCAATGAGCCGTTTGCAGTATTGCTCGCCGATGACCTTATCGATGGTGAGGGCAGCGGATGTACCGCCCAAATGGTGGAGACCTACGATCGCCATCACTGCAGCGTCCTTGCGGTGCAGCCCGTAGCACCGATGGAGACCGATCAGTACGGCGTGGTGAGCGTGAAGCCGCTTGCCGACCGGCTCAGCCAGGTGGAGGAAATCGTAGAGAAACCAGCCCCTAGCATTGCGCCTTCCAATCTCGGTGTCGTTGGCCGCTACATCCTGACACCCACCGTGTTCGAGCTACTGGAGCGCACGCGCCGTGGTGCGGGGGGAGAGATTCAGCTCACGGACGCGATCGCCAAGCTGCTGACCGAAGAGCAGGTGCTTGCATTGCAGTTTGCGGGGAAACGCTACGACTGCGGCAGTAAGCTTGGCTATCTCAAGGCTATGGTTGCCTATGCTGTCAAGCATCGGGAACTCCAGGATGACTTCTGTGCCTATCTCCACGAAATCACGAGCCGTGATCGAGAGACTCTGAGGAGCGATTACTGATGTGGTGGGTGGCATCGCAGCCACACAATGAACACATCCCTGTGGGCTCGGGTGCCCACCTCAGTGGGCTCTGCCGGCGCTCGTGACATTGTGTTAAAGGCTCTGTCTGCGTTAAGTGTCGAAGCGTCTTAACCCCTTGGAATTCGGTGTTGCGCGTCGGGCGGGGGGGTTGTGTGAAAACAAGCGGTTATTGTGCACAGTCCCGAATACCACACGTAACGCAGACAGAGCCTTTTTGAAATAGCTTCTTAGAATGATTTGGAGACGCTAAACACGGCACGGGCGTCACAGAGCGAGGTGCCACCAAAGCATTCTTCTTTGCTCAGGTCTGTATCGACATAGGCAATCGAGAGATCCAAACCGAGCACTGCCTTGGAGAGGGCGACGCTCCAGTCCGAGTAGCTCGGCGCACCAAAGGCAGCCTCGTCGTCGATGCTCTGGTAGCCGTAGTGAAATCCGAGCCCAAGGTCATAGGGCAGTGACAGGCTTCCGGTGCCATCGACGTAGATGCCGTCCCCGGATTCGAGAAAATAATCGGGTGTATACGACACCTTAATGCCGACTTCAGGGGTTAGGGCGACTTGACTGAAGGCGTAGTCCAGCCCCACATAACCCTCGATGAAATCGTAATCACGTTCGGTGTCAGCGCCAGGATAGGCAAAGTAGATGACGCCGGCATTCCAGGTCATGTCCTCTATGACGGGCAGCGTCCCGGTGAAACCCCCGTAGATGTCGAACTCGGTCTGCGCTTCATCGCCGTCGTTGAAATCGACGTTGGAGGCCCACACGCCGGCGTAGAGATCCACCGCATTAAGTGAATAGCTACCATCGAAGCCGCCCTGAATAGCCCAACTCTCATCGGTCTGGGAAATACCGCGGAAGGTATAGTCCGTGGTAATCGCCGTGTTGGCGCTGATCGAGTAGGGCGGTTTTTCCTGCGCCATGGCGGCAGCCGGTAGCAGCGTCATGACCAGTAGAGATCTTGGCAAGGCTTTCATTAATATCGCTCCTGTCGTCTGTATTTATCATTTATCAAGAAATAAGGCCGAGAATTTCTGTATCTAAAAAGCACGCACCGTGCCATTAATGATAAACATTATGTGACAAACACTTAGGCGATCGTGCGTCCCCTTTGTGGCATTACGTGCACCGCTGTGGTGCTGAGACAACATCAGCCCGCACCAAGCTAACGCTTGCGCCTTGTGTAATCTTGGATTTTGAGGGGGGCGGCAGTGAGGGCACGGCAATTCGGTAAAAAAACGGGCGCCGAAGCGCCCGTAGGAGGGTGGGAGAGACAGCACCTATAAGATGTAGCCCCGTTCGTCGTGCAAGGCCAGGTCGAGGCCCTCGGTTTCCTGCTCTTCCGTGACACGCAGGCCGATAATGACATCGACGAGCTTGAGGAGCACGAAGCTGATCACGCCGCTATAGACCAAGGTAGCACCGATGCCGAGGAGCTGTATGCTCACCTGGGAGCCGATGCTGGTGATGCCGTCGCCAAAGCCGGCGCCGCCGAATTGCGAGGCACAGAATACCCCCGTCAGGATGGCCCCAATAACACCGCCCACCGCGTGTACGCCGAATACGTCGAGGGAATCATCGTAGCCGATTGCCCGCTTGAGCGTGGTCGAGGCGAGAAAGCACCCAATGCCTGCTACCGCTCCGATGATGAGTGCGCCCATGGGTCCGGCCGTGCCAGATGCCGGGGTGATGGCCACCAGCCCCGCGACTGCCCCCGAGGCGATGCCCAGCGCGCTCGGTTTGCCGTGAGCGGTCCACTCACTGAACATCCATCCCAAGGCAGCCGCGGCGGTGGCAATCTGTGTGACCGCCATGGCCATGCCAGCGGTGCTGTCGGCGGCCAGCTCACTGCCCGCATTAAAGCCAAACCAACCCACCCACAGCATTGATGCGCCAATCACCGTCAACGTCAAGTTATGCGGCGGCATGGGCGTGCTCGGAAACCCCTTGCGTTTGCCGAGCACCAGTGCCGCCACCAGGCCCGCAATGCCAGCATTGATGTGCACCACCGTGCCACCGGCGAAGTCCAATATCCCCTTATTGCCAAGCCAACCGTTCTCGCCCCACACCCAATGGGCGATGGGGGCATACACTACGGTGAGCCAAAGCCCCATGAACCACAGCAACGCCGAAAACTTCATGCGCTCGGCAAATGCGCCCACGATGAGCGCTGGGGTGATGATGGCAAAGGTCATCTGAAAGGTCATAAATACCGTTTCAGGGATGGTCCCGCTTAGACTGTCCACGCCGACACCGCGCAAGAATACCTTGTCGAGGCCGCCCCAATAGGGTCCGGAGCCACCAAAGGCAATGCTATAGCCGTACAGCGCCCACAGCACTGTCACTAGCGCCGTGATGCCAAAGCACTGCATCAGCACTGACAGCGCGTTCTTACTGCGCACCATACCGGCGTAAAACAGCGACAGCCCGGGAATGGTCATAAACAGGACCAATGCCGTGGCCGTCAACATCCACGCCGTGTCGCCCGAATCAAGAGCATCTTGCGCAACTGCAAAGGCAGGGGAGCAGAGCGCAGCCACCAAAAAAGAGAGCTTTGAGGCCGAGTGTGAATTGAAATACCGCATGGTTATTGTTTCTCCGGTTGTGATCCTATTCCTGACCCGCAAAGGCTAGAGGGCCTCGGCGTCCGTTTCACCGGTGCGGATTCGGATCACTCGTTCCAGGTCGTACACAAAAATCTTGCCGTCCCCGATCTTGCCTGTTTGCGCCGATTGCCGAATGGCCTCCACGACCTGATCGAGCATTTCGGCCTTGATAGCCAGCTCCAGCTTCACCTTGGGCAGGAAATCCACCACATATTCGGCGCCTCTGTAGAGCTCCGTGTGTCCTTTTTGTCTTCCGAATCCTTTCACCTCGGTTACCGTCATGCCCTGTACGCCGATCTCGAATAACGCTTCGCGCACATCGTCTAACTTGAACGGTTTAACGATTGCCGTCACCAATTTCATGGGATTGCCCTCCGCGGCATGAAAAGCCCAGTCCTCACCAAGAACGCCCTAGAAATGTAGCGATAAGGCGCAGCTCATCGCGCTGATGGCCGCGTTATCGAAGCGTCCCGGGTTTGCGGTTTCCGACGTTGTGAACCGACAGACCGCGGGTAGTGGTTCAGCAGTTAATGTGCCAAGCACTCTAAGGCTTTGTTCAAGCACTGGGTTGTGGCGACAGGTTGCCGTCAAGAAAGGGTGAGGTAGAAGCGCAGCGCACCGCAATGGCGCAGACCATTACGGTGGCGCCTACTATTGGTGCACGCGTTTTCGCTGTGGTTGCTGCAGTGACTTGAGCTGGAGCTTGATATGGCATGAGCTAAAAGGTAACAATTTTGCCATGGCCTTACCAAACTACCACGGCGGCAGCATCGTCAATTTAATGAGCTCCATCATGACGGCATTTGGCGGCCAAAACCCTCCTTATTTGCCGCTTTCACAGCTCGCCGGCTCAGCATTGCATAAAGCCGAAAATATCGTGCTGCTGGTGATCGATGGTATGGGCTGTGACTACCTGAAGGCCCACGGGGCTTATACGACTCTGCGGCAACATTTGCGAGGCTGCATTACCTCGGTCTTTCCGCCGACCACGGCCACCGCCGTGACGGCTTTCTTGACCGGCAGCGCGCCGCAGCAGCATGGACTGACCGGCTGGTTCGTCTATTTTGAAGAGCTGGGCCAGGTCGTGGCCGTGTTGCCACTACAGCCGAGGCCAACTCGTGCCCAGGGCGCTGCAGCCAGGATATACGCAGCGGCAATATTAAACCCCAGGCCAATGTTCGATCGAGTCAATGTTCGATCTTATGTCGTAGTACCCAAGCGAATTGCCTTCTCGGCATTCAATATGGCCTACTGCGGACGTGCCACGGTAAGGCCCTACAAGTCACTTACCCAGTGCTTTAATACAATCGCAAATATCATACGGGAGAATAGCGGGCGGCTGTACATCTACGCCTATTGGCCAGAGCTGGATCATCTAGGGCACATTCAGGGAGTGACAAGCCGGGCGGTAAGGGCGCAATTCTCCATGCTCGATGCGGCCTTCGAGGGATTTCTGAAGAACATCGAAGGTAGCCATACGAGCGTCATCGTGACGGCAGATCATGGCATGATCGACTGCGGTGCTGAACAACTGGTGCGTCTCGATGACCATCCGGCGCTGGCAGATACTTTGGCATTACCGCTTTGCGGCGATGGGAGGGTAGCCTACTGCTATGTGAAGCCGGAAGCGCACCGAGCGTTCGAGCACTATGTCGACACCACTTTGGCGCAGTACGCAACGCTGTTCAAGAGTGATGATTTAGTCGCTCGGGGCTACTTTGGTTTAGGGCCAGTCCACCCCCAACTAGCCAGCCGGGTGGGAAACTACACACTCATCATGAAGGGGCGCCATGGCATAAAGGACTGGTTGCCAGGCGAACGGCGTGACATCCCAATTGGTGCCCATAGTGGCGTCAGCGAGGCTGAAATGTACGTGCCTCTGATCGTCGCTAACGTGTAGGGGGTCGTCGCCTGTAACCTTGGCTCTCTGCGCCCTGGCCATTATTTGACCCCAATCAATGTCCCACGAGAGTGCCCATCTCTCGTTGAATTGCTATGTTCTGACACTACAGGAGCGTTAGCTGTGTCAAAATATGAGGAGAGACGCCGGTGGCTACGATTCTCATCATTGGCTCGATCGGCTGGGATGAAGTGGTGCGTTTGGAAAACCCCCTGCGGCCGGGGTCCCACAATAATGGTCGGTGGGCAGGCAAGCGCATCGGAGGCGGTGCGGCCAATACTGCTCTGGCGCTGGCTCGGGCGCAGGATAAACCCGTGGTGATAAGCGCCGTGGGCGCGGATTCGGCCGGCGCCGAATTAGTTAAAGAGCTAGAAAGATTAGGGGTCGACGTTCACCTGGTCGATCAGCGCGCTAACGCGACGACGCGCTCGCTCATCCTCTTGGAGACAAGCGGCGAGCGGACCGTGGTTAATGTGGCTCGAGCGACATTGCCATTGCCTTTCGACTTGGCAGCTCTTTGCGGCGAGTGCTGTTATGTGCGCAGCGCCGATCCCGCCCTTACCCCACTGCTTGCCCGGCGTGCCGAGATCGGCACCGTGGTGGCACACGTGCCGCCGCTGAAAAGGGCCTTCCGGCCTGCCCAGGTGTTGGTGGGCTCCGCTTCTGACCTCGATGAGGGAACGCTGGCGGATCCGTTTGCCGCCGGTCGATGCGTGGCGGGGGATCGGCTCCAGTGGGTGGTGGTGACCTATGGACCCGACGGCGCCACTGCCTATGGTGACGGAAAACGGTTCGAAGAGCGGGCGCCCCGGGTTGAGGTGGTCGACAGCACCGGCGCCGGCGATGTATTTGCGGCGGGCCTGGTGCACGCGCTAGCGGGTGGTCAAGGAATGGAAGTTGCTCTCAAAATCGCTGTTAAGTGGGGCACGGTCTCCGTAGGTTACGAAGGTACGATACCGCCGGAGGATTTCTTGCTGCGTGTATCCGCTGCTGATCAGTAAGACGCATGGCTATGGTCATCATTTCGGCACCTTTTTATCCTCTCCCCTGGAATTGCACAGAGCTCCTACCGTTTGGCTTGCCAACAGATTCATTAATGCGCAAACCACGGCCACAATGCAAGTGCCGTTAGTCCGCCCGCAGTAGAGGCGAACAAGTTGACGAAATCGTTATTCAGCCATTTCCAGCCGCTCAGCCAACGTGATCTGTGGCCGCAGCGGTGAACGGGTGCCTCGGTGGTTTCTTGGCAGTGATGGCATCGGTAGATGCCTTGCACGGTGGCGCCGAGTAGACTGTCGAATAAAGAGGCGAAAAGTCCCAAAAAAATGGTAACGCCATCCGTACAGGATTTGACGAAAATTTATCGTAGCGGTGAGATTGAGGTGCCTGCCTCGACAATAATCGTAGCCGGCTGAGTTGGCCTCCAACGCCAGGAGCCGTCGTCTGCAATCTCCAGAATCGCACCGTAGTCGGCGCCATCCCCTTCGGAGTTGCCTATGGTCAACTATCAATCGCCCTCAAGGTCGAATACGTCGCCGTTGCCCAAATAAAGGTCGGTCTTCGAGCCGTGCCGAGCGCTGCCGCGGACCACCGGCAGGCCAAGCTCGATCATACGCCGCACGGCCTTCTCACCGGTGCAGTGATTGCATCCAAACCGCTTGATACCATAGTCGCCCAGGGCTTGCACCACCGCCTCGTGCTGTTCATCCCATTCGCCGAACGGAGAAATGTGCAGTCCCCCATAGACGGCGTAGAGATGCTCCCCGTCCTCGAGCGCAGTGCGGGCGTAGTCAAGCAGCTCGAGCACGCCCGCATGCCCACAGCCGGTCATCATGGTGAGCCCTTTGCCGGCGAGTCTCGCGTAAAGCACATTCTCGCCGTTTACCCGGCCGAGCGTTTCCATGGGAAAGTTGACCAATGCTAAGCCCGGAAAAGGCACGGCCGGAGAGGCCGGTCCCACCGTTTTGACTGGACCCGTGTGGCCGATTCGCCTCAGCAGCTCGAAACCTTGGGGGTGAAATCCTTGCGGAACGTACACCGGGATCTCGGGGTAATGGCGAACCGCCGAGCCGATCCCCCAGAAATGGTCAAAGTGCTCGTGGCTAATGGCGAGAAACTCGATTTCGCGTCGCTCCAGCAACGTGTCGACGCCTTCTTCGGCGAGCCGCCGGTCCATCCACTCCGGCCCCCAGCCGATGTCGAACAGAAACCGGTGAAGAGTTCCATCTATTGCTTCCGCCTCGACCAGTGCGGACGAGCCAGCGGCATTTTGCGGATGAAGATCGCCCATGGGGGGCCAGGGGATGTCGTACTGATTGACGTTTTTGCCCCCGGCATTGTTGATGTCTGCAAGCAATGTTGCAGTGTCGTGCCAACCCGTCTCGGAAATACAGCGGATCTTTAAGCGCTTCAGCACGCCGAAATCCATCTTCGATTCAATCTGAGCTGGCTTCATCACAATCCTTCAGGGCCCAATTTTCGTGGCGGAGCCGCACTGTGGTGTGTATCCGAATTTGATATCAGCCGATTCCGGTCTGGCCTACGCCTAATCAGGGTGTAGCGGTAAAGACAAGCAGCCCGTAAACGTCATGGGCGATCAGCGCAAGATACAAAACACCGATCAGCAGGACCGGTGCGCCGCCCCATCCGCCCTGGGATGCGTGAATGTTGCCGAGCGATGCCGCAAGAACGAGCACTAGTGCGCCGATCACGAAAAGAAGTCCACCGGTGGTCAAGTGACCCAAGATGAGACGCCATCCGCGATGCATCTCATCATTCAGTGGGCCATAGCGAAATGAGAGATAACCTGCTAGAAGGCCGGCGATGATCACGCTACTCACTATTACGATCAGCCCTAATCGAAAGGGGTCTGGCGTGTTCGACCGGAGCATCGAGGCAATCCCACTCTGGATCGCGCTATTTGTCAAAAATAAAATGACTAAAATGATTGCGTGCTTGATTACCGCTTGCCAAAGAATGCCGCGCAAAGACATTGGCTATGTCCCCTCCATGTAATTTCCGTGCTTGAATTTTTTACTTTTTCCTAAGATGTTGTTTTAAAACAGCGCCGCTTCCGATCCGCGCACCGGCGCATTGAGGCGCAAGTCAGCAGCATTGCATAAAATACTCGATAGGCCAACGGCGGTGCCTTGATCTCGATCAAGGCAGGCGTGGGTTGTTCACCGCCGTGCGCCGCATCCCCGCGGTCGATGCACAGGGTGCACTGGTGGGCATTCTCAGCATGGATGATCCTTTGGATTTCATGGTGGAGGAACGGTCCGACTTGGGTCGATTGGGCAAACGCGAGCAGACGAGCGAGTGAGACACCCGAACGATCCCATGATTGAAGGCGGTTAAGTCCATGAGCGATTCAGCCAGCTCTTTTCGGAGGCGAGACAAAACGGCGCACAGTCCGGCGCGTTGGGAGCATTATCAGCACGGTGCCGACATTGGGGTGCGCGGCATCGGCGCCACGCTGGCGGCTGCGTTCGAGCAGGCGGCTGTGGCACTCGTGGCGGTAGTGACCGAACCGGCTCAGGTTACGCCGACGACGCGGGTGGATATCGATTGCGCAGCGCCGGACCATGAGCTGCTGCTGGTGGACTGGTTGAACGCACTCGTCTATGAAATGGCAACGCGTCGCATGTTGTTCAGTCGGTTTCAGGTGGTGATCGAAGGGACGGGTTTGCGCGGACACGCCTGGGGGGAGCCGATTGACATTGCTAAGCACGAGCCGGCTGTTGAAGTGAAAGGTGCCACTTACACCTCGCTCAAGGTGCTTAACGGGCCGGAGGGTACCTGGGTGGGGCAATGCGTGGTCGATGTTTGAGCGCTGATAGCTGGGAGGTGCTATGGAATTGACGCTGCTAGACAGAAAATCCACGTTTGAGTGGCAGATCCCCGCCACCGGCAACATGCGGGTACCCGCGATCATCTATGCCAGCGAAGAGCTGATTCGGGAGATGGACGCGAAAGTGTATGAGCAGGCCGTCAACGTGGCCATGCTGCCGGGCATTGTCGGCGCTTCCTACGCCATGCCGGATGCGCACTGGGGTTACGGCTTTCCCATCGGCGGCGTGGCTGCCTTCGATGCAAACGAGGATGGCGTGGTGTCGGCGGGAGGCGTCGGATTCGATATTTCCTGTGGCGTGCGGGCATTGCATACGGGCCTGACGGCGGCGGCTGTAGAGGCAGTTAAACAGGAGCTGGCCTGCGCCCCGATCAATTCGCCGGTGGGTCAAGCCTACCTCGGCGCCATGCGGGCCGGTATCAACTGTGCTTTGGCCAACCGGCAGATCATTACACACTTGGCTCGAGCGGCGTTTTCGCGGGTGATTTCGCAGGCTCACCTGACTCTCTGCTACGACGTCTCCCACAATACCTGCAAGCTGGAGGAGCATGTGGTGGGCGGCAAGCGCCGGCGGTTGTACGTTCACCGCAAGGGAGCGACCCGTGCCTTTGGTCCGGGCCATCCCGATTTACCGGACGCTTTTCGCCCTGTCGGGCAGCCGGTGTTGATCGGCGGTTCGATGGGCACCTCTTCTTATGTGCTGGTC
>JBAPTW010000373.1:0-1789 GCA_049282355.1 Gammaproteobacteria bacterium
GTCCCGACACGGGTGCGCCGCCGGTGACATCGCCCGATCCCGGCGCCACCGACCCGGTGCCCCCGTTCGATGACATCGAATCCTGGTGAGCGCCCTGTACGAGCACCTACGCCCGGAAACCCGCGCGCTCGCTGGGCTGCCCAGCGCCGAGCGTCTGGCCCGCCTTCGTGTCGAGCACTGGATCGGCTACACCCGCGCTCATCAGGCGCTGGCGCAGCTCGAAGCGCTCTTCGCCCACGAGCCCGGCAAGGTGCGCCCGCACAACCTGCTCGTCGTGGGGCCGACCAACAACGGCAAGACGATGATCGCCGAGAAGTTCCGCCGCGCGCACCCGCGTCACACTGCAGACGACGGCGAGCGCGAGATCATCCCGGTGTTGATGGTGCAGATGCCGGCTGAGGCCACGGTGTTGCGGCTGTACTCGGCGTTGCTGGCAGCGCTGGGCACCCCGATTGGCTTCTACAGCCGCAACGACGTTCGCGAAGCGCTGGCGCTGCGTCTGATGCGGGAAATGGGCGTGCGCCTACTTGTGATCGACGAGCTACACAATCTGCTCGGCGCGACCGGCCGGCGCCAGCGCGAGCTGCTGAACTTGCTGCGATTCCTCGGCAACGAACTCCGTATCCCGATTGTCTGCCTGGGCATCCGCGACGCCTGGCTTGCGCTGCGCAGCGACGACCAGCTTGAGAACCGCTTTCATCCGTTCCTGCTGCCGCTGTGGGAAGACGGCGAGGAGTTAGCGCGGCTGCTCGCCAGTTTCGAGACCGTGCTACCGCTGCGCGAGCCGTCGCACTTGGCTGCCGTACCGCTGCGCGAGTTGATCCTCCGCCATTCCGAGGGCACGATCGGCGAGATCGCTCTGTTGCTCAGCCGGGCCGTCGCCGCGGCACTGCTCAAGGGCGAGGAGCACATTGACCCAGCCGCTCTCGAGCGCGCCGACTACCAGCCGCCGAGCCTCCGCCGGCGGATGATCGAGCGGGCGCTGTGTTGAGCGAGGAGGCCTCGGGTGCGGTACGCTGGCCGCTGCATCCGCGGCCGCGTCGGTACGAGCTGCTGGAAACCTACGTGCGCCGACTCGCCGAGTGTTACGGCGTGCGCTATGAGACCTTCTGTTCGAGAGCCCGCTCGCGCGGTGTTGCAGCGGTTGTCCGATGGAACCGGCATCCCGGTCGAGCAATTGGAGCAGATGACTTTCGAGCGGAGCTGGGATCGGTTGATGGACGAGCTGCGTCGGATCGCCGCCACGCCGGAAGGCCGGGCCGTGCTCGAACGGTATTCGGGTTGGCGGGGCGGATGTCGCAGAACTTAGGAGTTTTGCGACCTCCGCCGCCAATCAGGATGTGACTTTCATTGATAAATGGCGCGAAATCTTCAGCGCTATGTCTACCGCCTCAGCGGCGAGTTTTCGTCGATGGCGATCGGATCGCGTTGATCGGGCAAGGCCCAGCAGACCCGCGGACCGGTATTTGTCCAGCCAACGCTGAGCGGTCCGTACCGCTACGCCCGCCTCGCTCGCGGCCTGCCTCAACGATACACCATCCTCCAAATGGGGTTTGAGCACGGCAAATCGCGCAAGGGCCTCGTCGCGTTGATCGGCGGTCAATTCCGTCAAGGCCGCTTCTGCCCGATCGTCTGGGTTCATGATCGTTAAACTTTTCTCGCCGAATTTCGAGCTCTATGGGGGTGTAAGCCCAAACCCCCGAAAATTCCGTGAGGCACGTTTTCCCTGATTTCTCGCTAAAACTTTCCGTAATGAATCGAATAACGGAAAGATTTTGACGTCAATGAC
>JBAPTW010000374.1:0-3029 GCA_049282355.1 Gammaproteobacteria bacterium
CCTGGAAGTCGCTCGCGGTCATCTCCGGCTGCGTCGTCTCCTGCAGTGAGAAAGTGTAATCCTCAGCCGTTGGAACTTCGATGGTGGTCAATACTTCTCGGTACACTTGCGATCCCGGATCGGGGCCCGCCGCAGCGATCTGAAAAGCATGCTCAAAGATAATGGCATCCCCGCGCGCAAGGGTTGCCCGATAGTGGTTGTGCACGGGTCCAATTAAAAGTGTATCCCAATGGCAACGCACCCTTAAAATTAGCCTGAGCGGATTCATTTTCGGACTTAGCCATATTACCACTGGTTCAGAAATCCGCAGCAAAGCGGCCCTTGCAGATTGCTTCTCCGAGGCAGCGGATCGGCGCTCCATCTCAATCGGCGATGACGCAACGACACCTCCGCTAAAGAAGTACGAAAAGATGTAGTATGCCGGTCCAAGCACTAATCCTGTGGCGATCAGTATGACACCAACCACCTTCACAGCTCACCTTCAAAGTGCTTGTGCATTGGCAAATATAAAGGTGCACTTGTCACTTCCGTCACAAAGATCCGCTCATTCTCTCAGTTTTGCTAAACACCTTCGTTAGTTAAAGTCAGCCTTGAGAAAGGTGGTCCGAAATGGGCTGGTGGGCACCTTGATATTACTTATGATGGCATTGGCCTCGTTCACGATCGTCTGCTTGCGCAGATTGGCGTCCTTTGTCCGTTCCCTTATCCTACCCATTGTCCGTCGGCATGGTTTGCCGGGAAACGTATTGTGCGGCAAGTTGTTCTTAAAAATCACCACAAAAGTTGTGCCGCGTTGGTGTCTTCGTGCGATGGAACGTCCAGCAGCTAAGCTGATAATATGGGACTGCTGAAAGGCTCACAGTGGGCAGTTCTATGGCTCCGAGTATCATTCAGCGGATAGGTGAGGAGCATCCGTGTATCGATGTCTGATAGTGAACGCCGGTCGAAACGGTCTATTGCCAAATGGTATTGTCGCCCTGCTGCTTCTGGTAATGGGCCCCTCAGGCATGGCAGCAGAAAACACCGTTAAGGGCTCAGCCCTGTACCATGAACGAATTGCCATGCCGCCGGCGGCGGTGTTCGAGGCCACGTTGGCGAACATTTCGCGCGCCGATGCACTGGCCGAAGTTATCGGGAAAGTACGGATCGCATCACCCGGCACTCCGCCGATCCGCTTTGAGATCCCCTACGACGGTTCCCGTATCAACCCGAAGCACACCTATTCGGTGCGGGCCCGTGTGACGGTCGGCGAACGCCTGCTGTTCAGCACCGATCAATTTTATCCGGTGCTCACGCACGGGGCGGGCAACGAGGTGTCGTTGTTGCTTCGCAAGACCGGCGCAGTGCCGGCGGGAAACGATCCGGTTTGTGCACACCCTCTGGGGCACTTTCCCGCAACCTTTACCGGCGATCTGCCTTGTGCCGACTGCCCTGGCATCCACTATCAAGTGGACCTGTTTCCGGACCGCGTGTTCTTCCTACGCATGACTTATCTCGACAAGGAGCGTCGCTTCGATGACATCGGCCGCTGGGCGCTCTCCTCGGACGGTACACAACTAGTGATCGAGGGGAGAAGAAAAGCATCCGAGCGCTTCGCCATCAGAGAGGCCGACACGCTGGTAAAGCTCGACCTGGAGGGGCGCGAGATCGACTCCGAACTGAACTACAGTCTGCGCCGGACCCCCGAAGTGGCGCCCATCGAACCCCAGCTACCGCTCGCCGGCATGTATCAGTATATGGCCGATGCAGCGCTTTTTACCGAGTGCCTAACGGGTCGCCGCATGCCGGTGGCGCCGGAAGCAGACAACTTGGCGCTGGAGCAGGCCTACCTGGCGGCGCGGCATGAGTTGGGTGCCACGCTCATGGTCAACCTGGAGGGGCGCATTGCGCTCCGGCCAAACATGGAAGGCCAGGGGGAACAGCCAACCCTCATAGTGGATCGCTTCATTGACGTTCATCCGGGACAGTCATGCAACCAGCCTTTCGATCCACCAGCACTTGAGGATACCTATTGGCAGCTGGTGCGTCTCGGCGATGACGTGGTGATTGTTCGACAGCAGCAGCACGAGCCCCATATCGTGTTTCAAGCTGAGTCGCAGCGGGTCAGCGGCAGCGGCGGGTGCAATCGCTTCATGGGCAAGTACACCTTGGACGGCAACAACCTGACCTTTTCGAAACTCGCCACCACCAAGAGGGCTTGCCCCGCAGGTATGGACACCGAGCAAGCCTTGCACGCTGTGCTCGGACAGGTCCGCTCGTGGCGGGTGACCGGTCAACACCTCGCGTTGTTGGGAGACGACGGAGGGTTGCTCGCCAGGTTCAAAGCCAAGCGAGGCGACTGAGCTCAAGCTCCATCCCGAGGTGCCAAGCTGAAGGCCTCCTCGTTCGTTCGGAGCTTAGGCATGGCGGTACTCGTAGTGCGCCTAGGTTAAGGTCAATCGCTGCCTTGGTCAGCGTACCGTGGAATTTCAGCGGGCAGCGATAGTTGCGTTAAAGCCTGAGCTCATGAGCGGCGCATTTCTGTCCATTGATTGCCCTAAGTTTGTTCGCTTTCCGTGCAGTTTATGGAGCGCCGCCGCATCTACGTTTGGTATGAGCAACGCTTGGCAGCAGCGCAAAGCTCACGCGGGCGCCGGCCAGTCCGGCGCAGCGCAAAATGCGAAGGTTCTTGATCCTCGGCTAAGCCCCGGTATACCTTTCGGTTTGCCGCGGTTCCCGCAGTTCACGCGAAGCTGTGACTGCCGCTGACCCGAGCAACATCGCCCTTGGCAACTAACCGAGCAGTGCTGATCCATGGGTCCCCTTTCCGAACGCCACGGGCGTGGCGCCGAGCATGCTGAGCCGGATACCGATCTCTGGACGGTGCCCGACCTGATCGACTTCGATTACTACGTCAACGAAGACGAGCGTCGCGTGCGCGCGTCGCAGACGGAGCGCAAATCCCTCGTCGAGCGCGATCGCCGGCTCTACCGGGAACAGATCGAGCCGGCAACGAAAGGCGCAGCGGAGCATACTCCGCACCACCGCCG
>JBAPTW010000375.1:0-3602 GCA_049282355.1 Gammaproteobacteria bacterium
GAGCGTGCCGCTGATATCCTCTTGATGACGTTCGACGAAGGATTTCATCGCAGGAGTCTCGATCGTTACAGCCTACCTTTAACGATAGACGCTCAGACCTGTTTGGTTCCGGCTATGCCGGGTTGGGCTACTCGAGTGTAATAAATCGCTCGCGCGTCCGCCTGAGCACGTAAACTGATAGTGTTCAACGCAAGGAGAAAGCAACATGCCTGATCAAATACCCGAGCAGATTACATCCATGGCTGCCTTAGAGGCCAAGGCTAGAGTACAAGACTACAAGTACCCACCGAAGCCGCTTGCAAGGCTCGATGCTGATATCCGGGTCACATACACTGGCGTCTGCGCCACGGACGTCCACATGATCGACAACGACTGGGGTCTCTCTCGCTACCCTCTAGTCCCCGGCCACGAAGTGGTTGGCCACGTGATTGCGATTGGTTCAGGCGTTGAGGACCTGAAAGTGGGTGATGTTGTTGGTCTCGGCGCGCTTGCCCAAGCCTGCGGTGAGTGCGAGTACTGCAAGGACGGAATTGACAACCTCTGCCCCAACCGAAAGTTCACATACTTTGAAAACACAGTAGACGAGACTGGCGAGCACGTTCATCACGGCGGATTCTCGTCGTACCTTCGCACTGATTCTCGCTTCCTTTTCAAGATCCCCGAAGGCTATGGGGAGAAATACGTCGGACCCCTGATGTGCGGTGGTCTCACTGTGACTGCCCCGCTCTACGAGTATGCTGGCCAGAAGTGGGACTTAAAGGGCAAGCGGGTTGGCATTGCTGGTATTGGCGGGCTCGGCCACATGGCGATTCAGTTTGCTGCCAAGATGGGAGCTGAAACCTTCGCAGTCTCTCGCGGCACCAGCAAGAAGACATTCTGCGAGGAACTCGGTGCCACTGGCTTCATCGATTCGGCCGACGGCGAGGACATGGCGGCTAATGCGGGCAAACTCCACTACCTCCTCTTCTGCGTATCCGGAGGAGTCATGGATATCAACCACTATGTCGGTCTAATGCGCCCATATGGCACCCTACACTTTGTCGGGGTGCCCGATAAGGTCGAAAACTTCAGCTTGATGCCGCTCATGTTCAACCGCCTGACGTTGTCATCCTCTCCCATCGGCTCGAGTAATCAGATGCGTGCAATGCTCGAGTTCGCGGCCGAGAATGACATTAAGCCGATCATTGAAGAATTTACCCACAGAACTGCGAATGAGGCCATTCGTAAGATCCGTGATGGCAGCATCCGCTTCCGCGCTGTCCTCAAAAACGACTTAGTTTGATGCGTGAGTTTCCGTAGCGTGCGTGTACACCAACTGTAAGATCACAGCTAAAGCAGCCTAACTAGAGTGTTAAACAAGGATTTGAAAAGCTCCGTTCGCTTCTCTTTCTCCACTTTTCAAGCCCGTTAATGCTGACATTACAGTGTCGGTGAGACTCCCATTGCTGCCGTTCTAGTTCCTTTTCCGACCGGCAGAAAAGGGGGGCTGCCCTTCGATTCCAGCTGACGAACTCACGCTGTCGCCCAATACTTGCCGTTCCTCTCATGCATCCTTTAGTAAAGAGAACACCGACAAATTACCGTTGCCTTGTGGTCAGCGAACTGCAGGAAGCGATACCATTCCTCACCTCAATTCCTATTTCGCTAATCAACCGAAAGCGACATCCCACCGGTATTCCGACGAACATCAGGGATACGGATTACCCATGAACTCTGATAAGTTTTGGACCCTGTGACGGTAACACCGCTTCGCACAAACGAGAAGCTGCATTCCGGCTTTGTTCCTACGATAACTGCCCCGACCAGCAGCGGATTGACCTTGTTATCAATGCGCCGCTGAATCCCCTTCGTGATCGGTCTACTTCACAATAAATGATGTGGATTGAAAGGGTGCAAGTTGGTCCAAAGGGAAAGCTTCGGCCGGTTAGCTTGCCTCGACCGAGCCGCGGGCCGGGACACATCACTGTTACACTTCGATCGGGTGGAATGGCAGCTGTGGGCTCGATTTGGCCCTGAAGGCCAGGTCGGTCGCCCGGGCGGAAACTGTGGAGGTGTGCCATGCGTTATGAGCTATTCTATTGGCCGTCCATCCAGGGACGGGGGGAATTCGTGCGGCTGGCGCTGGAGGCGGCGGATGCCGATTACCTGGACGTGGCGCGCGAGCGCGGGCACGGCCTCGGGGTCGATGCCATGACGGGCCTGATGGAGGGTCCCGACCTGGCTCGGCCGCCCTTCGCCCCACCCTTCCTGCGGGCGGGAAGGCAGGTGATCGCACAGACTGCAAATATACTGCAGTTCCTCGGCCCGCGCCTCAGCCTGGTGCCCCAGGCTGAGGAGACCCGGCTGTGGGCACACCAGCTGCAGCTCACTGTCGAGGACCTCGTGGTCGATGTGCACGACACGCATCACCCAGTCGCGATGAGTCTCTACTACGACGATCAGAAGCCAGAGGCCAAACGCCGCGCCAAATTCTTTACTGCGGAGCGTGCACCCGAGCTGTTGGGCTACTTCGAAACCGTACTGCAGCGAAACCCCGGAGGCCGCGGATATATGCTGGGATGCAATCTTAGCTACGTCGATCTGTCTATGTTTCAGATTGTCGAAGGACTGAGATATGCCTTTCCCAACATGATGGCGCGACTCGAACCGGAAATTCCGGGCCTAGTGGCCCTCCACGAGCGCGTGGCAAAGCGGCCGCGCGTCGCCGCCTAGCTCGGCTCCGAACGGCGTCTACCGTACAACGAGGACGGCATCTTTCGGTACTATCCCGAACTAGACGCGTAGCCTGCATGTAATAAGCAGAAAACCGGTCAAAGGACTAAACCGCTCGCGCGGTAGTCAGTAAGAAGGTTCTCGCAAGATGGAAAATTAGCAGTCTGGGTCTGTCCTGTGTTGAGGTTGTGGTGCCTCAAACCGCACTTCAACGAAGGAGCAGACCCATGACTCAGTCTAACAAGTTGATTAGCCCATTGCGTCAACGCATGCTCGATGACATGCGGTTACGCAAGTTCTCACCGAAGACCCAGACCGCTTACATCCGCGCCGTCAAGAACTTCACTCGTTTCCTCGGCCGTTCTCCAGATACCGCGTCTGCAGAAGATTTACGCCGTTTTCAATTGCACTGTGTTGCCGACGGCATCTCGAGCATCACACTCAATGCCACCATCACGGCCTTGAAGTTTTTCTTCGAGACCACGCTCGGGCGGCCCGGTGCGCTGGCCAAGATGAGCCGTGTGCACGAGCCGCGCAAGTTACCCGTGGTCTTGAGCCTGGAAGAGGTGACCCGGCTCCTTGAGGCCGCCGGCAGCCTCAAGTACCAGGCGGCGCTCGCGGTGGCCTATGGCGCGGGCTTACGCGCAAGCCGAGATCGTGCACCTCACGGTCAACGATATCGATAGCGAACGGATGGTCATTCGTGTTGAGCAGGGCAAGGGCCAACGGGACCGCTACGCCATGCTCTCGCCGGCCCTGCTCGAACTGCTCCGGGCCTGGTGGCGCCATGGGCGAGCCCAACGTCAGCTGCTGCCTGGTGGCTGGTTATTCCCGGGCCAAAACCCCGTGAACCCGTTATCGCCTCGCAGCCTCAACCGGGCCTTCCACTG